>JAOPZP010000326.1 GCA_025964055.1 Conexibacter sp. | reverse complement strand
CGGCGCCGGCGGCGCGGGCGGCTCGCCACCGGTCATCAGCCAGAGCACGCTCCCCGGCGGCGCGCCGGCCGGCGACAGCCAGTACGACAACGGCACGCCGGTCCAGCACTCCTCGACGGGCGGGTGCACCTACACCCAGGACGTCGGGCTGGTCCGCATCGACGCCGACTGCATGCACCTCGCCGGCAACAAGATCACGATCGTCCCCGGCAACGGCGGCGCGCGGCCGCACGCCCGCATCGCCGGCGTTGACTTCTTCGGCGACCCGGGCTCGGGCGGCGAGCTGACGATCGACCTCGCCACGCTGAGGATCACCGGCGGCGCCGAGGTGCGCATCGGCGACGTCGTGCTCTGGAAGGGCACGGTCGACTGGCCGCTCAACGCGCCGATCGAGTTCGAGGCGCCCAAGGGCGCGGCGTTCAAGGGCCTGCCGTTCAGCGGCGCGGTGAAGATCACCTGGGACCTCACGCACGTCGCGGTCGACGCGAACCTGAAGCTTCCGGAGGTGTTCGGCGGCGTGACCGCGCACGCGGCGATCGACGTCGATCTCCAGCACGGCGTCAAGACCGGTGAGATCACCCTCACCGCCGAGACGCTCAAGATCAAGGGGTTGAGCCTCAAGAAGGTCTCGATCATGTACGACAAGACGACCGAGGGGGACCGCTGGAGCGGTGAGGTCGCGGTCGTCCTGCCGGGCCAGTCGATCAGCGGCGTCGAGATCGACGGCAAGCTCGTGATCGTCAACGGCCGCTTCCGGTCGGTGGAAGTCACGGCCAGCCACCTGCAGAAGCACCTCGGCTACGGCGTGTTCCTCCAGGAGATCCGGGCGCGGGCGCAGGTCGACCCGTTCGGGTTCGGCGGTGGCGCCACCTTCACGTTCGGCCCGCAGATCAAGAGCTTCGGGTTGCTCAAGGCGGAAGGCGACATCGACATCAAGTTCGGCTCGCCCGCCGTGATCCTGGTCAAGGGCAAGCTCTACCTCGCCTCGGCGAAGACCAACTCGGCGAGCGTCGAGATCCGCACCAGCGGCACCGTGAAGCTCCAGGGCACCTCCGAGGTCGAGGAAGGGCCGTTCAAGACCACCATCGACGAGTCCGGCTGGGTCGAGCAGCATGCGTTCAACGCCACCGGCAAGGCGGAGTTGAAGGTCGGCAAGATCACCGCCAGCGGGGGCGAAGGCGCGATCTCGTCGGTCGGCGTGGTCGCCTGCCGGCGCGGCTTCGGACCGGACGTCGGCGCCGGCTTCCGCTGGGGCGACCACGCGCCGACGATCTTCGCGAGCTCCTGCGACATCGGGCCCTACCAGGCGAAGATGCGCGCACGCTCGGCCCAGGCCGGCGGCGCGCAGAGCGTCGAGGTCTCCGCGGGGCAGCCCGTGACCGCGATGGCCTTCGGCGGCGCGGGCGCGCCGCCGAAGGTCAAGCTCACCGCGCCGGACGGCACGGTGATCCAGACGCCTGCCACCGACGACGACGCGCTCGACGCCCGGTCGTGGATCGTCCAGGACGCCGCCAGCGCGACGACGTACGTCGCGATCGACGCGCCGAAGGCCGGAACGTGGACGGTCGAGCCGCTGCCCGGCTCGGTGGCGCTCACCGACGTCCGCCAGGCCACGGGCCTTCCGCAGCCGAAGGTCAGCGCGACGGTCACCACACGACGCGATGGGCGCGCACAGCTGCGCTGGACGCTGACGCCGATCGCCGGCCAGCGCGTGCGGTTGATGGAGCGCAACAGCGGCGTCGCCCGAACCATCACGGTGTCCAACGCGGCGCACGGCACGGTGACGTTCACGCCGCAGGCGGGCGCCGCACGCGCACGCCGGCTCGAGGCGGTCGTCGAGCAGGACGGCCTGCCGCGCACGACGCTCCAGCTCGGGTCGTTCACCGCGGCCAAGCCGCCGCGGCCGGGCAAGGTGCACGGGCTTCACGTGACGCGCAAGGGCCGCCAGTTGCGCGCCTCGTGGCGTACGTCGACCGGCGCCGCGGCGTACGAGGTCCTCGTGCGGATGCCGGACGGCAGCACGACGCTCTACCAGCCGCGGACTCCCCGTCTGGCCGTTGCCATCCACGGCCACGGCACGGCCAGCGTCCGCGTCCGCGTCATCACCCAGGACCGGCGGATGAGCCCTGCCGTCAGCGCAAGGCTGGCGGTGAAGTAGGGGGGCAGGGGTCGCCGGCGACGGCCGTGATGCTGCGGCGGGTAGCGTTCGCTCCCATGCCCACCCTGCGCCCGATGGACGCCACCCTCGACGGCTACGCGTGGCTGCCGCGGATGATCGACAAGTCGCGTGCGGCGCGCGATGGCACGCTCGGTGACGCCGTGCACCCGTGCCCGGTGGACCGGCGCTGCCTGGCGCTGCTCGGCATCGACGTGGAGACGTTGGGTGACGTCGTCGCGCGGTCGGCCGACGACGCGGAGGTGCTGCGCGGACTGCGTGCCGTCGGGATCGCGCCGGCCGAGGCGGCGTGGTTCGACGCGCCGGCGTGGGAGGACGCGCTGCAGGAGATGGTCTGGCGCTCGGACGGCGAGACGATCAGCGACCGCGACGAGCGCAACGTCGTGATCCTGCACGCCGAGGAGGCGGTGACCGTGACGTGGTCGCGCTACTCGACCGGCGTGCGCGGGCCGGAGCTGCACCTGCACCGCGAGCACACCGACGCGTTCTACGTCCTGAGCGGCGCGCTGCGGTTCGTGCTGGGCCCGGAGGGCGAGCGGGTCGTGCGGGCGCCGGCCGGGACGTTCGTCTCGGCGCCGCCCGGCGTCGCGCACAGCTTCATGAACGACGAGGCCGACGACGTGACGTGGTTGAACATCCACACGCCGGACGCCGACTTCGCGGCGTTCCTGCGCGGCGCGCGCGACGGGCGCCCCCGGCCGTTCGACTCCTTCGACGTCCCGGCGGAGACCGGCGGCGATCGCGGACGCCCCGCCACGGACGTCATCGTCGTCGCGCCGGGCGCGGACGAGGGCCTGTCGTTCGACGGCCCCGATCTGCGCGTGGTCGCCGACCGGTTCCGGGTGGACGTCACCGTTCCCGGGGGCGCGGCGCCCGTGTCGTACTGCCGGATCTAGTCCTCACCCTGCGCCTGCGGCTGCCTCGGCAGCAGGCGGTGGCCGTCGACGACGGCGGTGGCCAGGTCGACGAGGTTGCGGTTGTCGACGCGCGACCGCTCGCGCAGCATCGCGAACGCCGTCGCCTCGTCGATGGTGTGGCGCTCCATCAGGATGCCCTTGGCCCGCTCCGTCACGGCGCGGCGTCCGAACGCGCCCTCGAGATCGTGGTACTCGGCGAAGCGGCGCAGCACGATGTCGATCGAGCTCTGCCACTCCTCGGAGTCGGTGTCGCTGATGTGGGCGAAGACCCCCCGCTTGGACGCCTCCCGGACGAAGCCGGGATCGCGGCTGTGCAGCAGGACGATCACCGGGCAGGCGGCTTCGCGCACGATCTTGTCGATCAGGTCCAGCGCATGCGCCGAGCTCGCGCCGAGCCCGACCAGGGCGACGTCGGGCCGCTCGCGCGCGGTCACCGTCCCGACATCGGCGACCTCGATCTCACGGGCGATCACCTCGTGTCCCAACCCGATGACGATCGGCGCCACGAGCGCGAGGCGGTCCTTGCGCTCGTTGGCGATCAGCACGCGCAGATGCTCTGTTTCGCGGTAGCCCATCAGCGACTGGCCCAGGGCCGAGTGTAGATGGTGGCCAAGTAGCCCGCAGGCGTGTGGCGCTCGTCTGACGGGTGTACGATCGGTGCTCGCCTGGTCGCAGATCCCGACGGGCGACGCGGTTCCCGGCTCCAACCCTCGGTCGGACCCTGGTGGCGCTCCACGCGGGCGACACCCGACGCCTTTGCGTTAGGAGCCGAGCATGTCCGTCCCGTCCGAGCAGCACAACGTGGCGGCGCGCATGGCCGTCTGGAGCAGCCGACATCGCCGCAGGGCGTTCTGGGGCTGGCTGGCCTTCGTCATCGTCGTCTTCGCCCTCGGCAACGCGGTCGGCACGACGCAGATCTCCGACGTCGACCAGTTCTCCGGTGAGTCCCACCGCGCCGAGGTGGCGCTGGACCACGCCGGTCTGCGGCCGGTCAAGGAGGTCGTGTTCGTCCAGAGCGGCAAGCTCACGGCGAAGGACCCCGAGTTCCGCGCCGCGGTCACCGACGTGACGCGCCGCCTCTCGCGGGTGCCGTACGTCGAGAACCTGCGGTCGCCGCTGGCCCGCGGCAACGACGTCTCGGCCGACGGCCACGCGGCGCTCGTGAACTTCCAGATCGCGGGCGACTCCAACCAGGCGCGCGACCGGGTCGGCGCCAGCCTCGCGGCCGTCGCGGCCGCCCAGGGTGCGCACCCGGCGCTGGACGTCGAGCAGTTCGGCGCCGCCAGCGCGAACAAGGCCATCAACAAGGTGATCGGCGAGGACCTCGCCAAGGCGGGGGAGCTGTCGCTGCCGGTCACCCTGATCATCCTCACGCTCACCTTCGGCACGCTGGTGGCGGCCGGGGTGCCGCTGCTCATCGGGATCACCTCGGTGCTGGCGGCCCTCGGGCTGGTCGCCCTGCCGAGCGGGCTGCTGCCCGTCGACGCGAACCTCGCGGCGGTCGTGCTGATGATCGGGCTGGCGGTGGGGGTCGACTACTCGCTGTTCTACCTGCGACGGGAGCGGGAGGAACGCGCGGCCGGGCGCAGCGAGGGCGCTGCGCTGGTGGCCGCCGCCGCGACCTCGGGACGCGCGGTGCTGATCTCCGGCGTGACCGTGATCGTCGCGATGGCGGGGATGTTCATCAGCGGCGACAAGTCGTTCATCTCGTTCGCCGAGGGAGCGATCCTCGTCGTGGCGATCGCCATGTTCGCCTCGCTGACGGTGCTGCCGGCCATGTTGTCGTGGTTGGGTGATCGCGTCGAGAAGGGCCGCGTCCCGCTGATCGGTCGCCGGCGCCACCCCGCAGGCCGCTCGCGCTTCTGGACGGCCCTGACCGGGCGCGTGATGGCGCGTCCCGGCCTGTCGATCGTCCTGGCGGGCGGGCTCCTGGTCCTGTTGGCGATCCCCGCGCTGCAGTTGCGGGTCGTCACCAGCGGCATCGACCAGATGCCGCAGGACCTGCCCATCATCAAGACCTACGACAAGGTCAGGGCGGTGTTCCCGACCCAGGGCGTGACGGCGACGGTGGTGGTCCAGGCCGACGACGTCCGCTCGGGCGCGACCGCCGCGGGCATCGTGGCGCTGCGCAGGCAGGTGGCGGCCTCCGATGCGTTCCGGCCCGGGACCGAGGTCACCTACAGCGCCGACCGCAAGGTCGCCCAGATCGACGTCCCGACGCCGGGCAACGGCACCGACGCCGCATCGGTCCGCGGCCTCGACCAGCTGCGCGGCACGATCATCCCGGCCACGGTCGGCCGGGTGGCGGGCGCGACGGTGAACGTCAGCGGCGATGCCGCCGGCTCCAAGGACTTCGCCAGCCAGCTCACGAGCCGGCTGCCGTTGATCTTCGCGTTCGTGTTCGGGCTGGCCTTCCTGCTGATGCTCGTCACGTTCCGCTCGATCGTGATCCCGATCAAGGCCATCATCCTGAACCTGTTCTCGATCGGGGCGGCCTACGGGATCCTGGTGCTGGTCTTCCAGAAGGGCCACGGGGAGTCGCTGCTGGGGTTCACGTCGATCGGCGGGGTGACGAACTGGCTGCCGTTGTTCCTGTTCGTCGTCCTGTTCGGGCTGTCGATGGACTACCACGTGTTCATCCTGTCGCGGGTCCGCGAGCTGCACGACCGCGGCATGCCGACCGACGAGGCGGTCAAGCAGGGCATCTCGTCCACGGCCGGGACGGTGACGAGCGCCGCGCTGGTCATGGTCGGCGTGTTCGCGGTGTTCATCACGCTGAGCTTCCTCGACTTCAAGGAGCTCGGCCTCGGGCTGGCGACCGCCGTCCTGATCGACGCGACCATCATCCGCGGCGTGATGCTGCCGGCGTCGATGAAGCTGCTCGGCGACTGGAACTGGTACCTGCCCGGGTGGCTGGAGTGGCTCCCGCGCGTCGGTGCCGAGCGCGACGCCGGTGCGCCCGACGGCCCGGACGAGCCCCCGGACGCCGAAGGTCCGGAGGTCGCCGACGAGCCCCGACCGGCGCCGGTCCCGGCGTAGTCGGTGCTGCGTCACGCCCGGCGTGCCGCCCCGCCCGGGGCGGCACGCCGGCGTTCGGGTGAGCGCTCAGCCGCGGTGCATCACGCGCGTCAGCCCGGCACCGCTCTTGGACCGCATGCTGTGCGGACGGAGGGTCCGCTGCTTGACGGCCAGGCGAGCGACGCCCGCACCGGCGGCCGCCTTCTGCAGCATCCGCTCGGGCATGGAGGGGGAACGTCGGAACGGCATCTTCATGGGCGGCTCCTCGCCGTCAGTGGGACAGGGGCTGTCGGGCTCCGCGGCCACTCGTGACCGAGCGGAGGACGGCCAAAAGCAACAGCGAGCCGGCGACGGCGATGATCCAGGTGCGGAGCTCGAAGAAGCTCCCGAGCCCGCCGAAGCCGAGCAGCTCGGCGACGAAGCCGCCGATGAGGGCGCCCACGACCCCGATCGCCATGGTGGCGATGACGCCGACGGAGTCATGGCCCGGCAGGATGGCCCGGGCGATCAGCCCGGCCAGCAGGCCGAGCGCGATCCACGCAATGATTCCCATTGATCTCTCCAATCGTTTGATGGATGAACGCACGACGTCGCCCCGACACGGTAGGTCCGGTCTCGGGCCACGGAAAGAAGGACCGCGGACCGCTCGATCGGCAGCCGTTATTGCCAAGGGCCACCGTCGCCGTAGCTTCGGGGACCATGCTGCTTCCTTCCAAGACCCACCGCGGCAAGCCCTCCGGCCTGCGCGCCGCCCTGGGCGCCGCGCGCGAGACCTACCGCCAGCACAGCGCCGCGGACGCCGCCGAGCCCGAGGCGCCGTCCGTGGC
>JAOPZP010000606.1 GCA_025964055.1 Conexibacter sp. | reverse complement strand
TATGTCGAGAACTGGTTGCAGGTTCGCCTGCTCGACCGCGACCGCCGCGAGGACGCCGAGATCCGCGGCGCCGCGCTGCAGCGGCTGGAGTGGGACAGCGAGATCCCGGGCGACGCGATCCGGGTCTCGGTCAAGGACGGTTGGGTCACCCTCAAGGGCGAGGTCCTCTTCCAGTTCCAGAGCGACGAGGGCTTCAACCGGGTCGCGAGCCTGCACGGCGTCACCGGCGTCACCAACGAGATCAGGGTCGACGAGCAGCGGTGATCCCGCTCTCCGACGGCATCCCCGCGCGGCGCTTGCCGATCGTCAACCTCGCGCTCATCGCGGCCAACTTCGCGGTGTGGATCTTCTACGAGCTTCCGCACCTGGGCTCGTCGGTGTTCCACGCCTCGTTCTACGCGTGCACCGTCGACGGCGCGTGCCACGGCCCCGAGCCCTGGGGCCTCAGCTGGCTGACCTCGATCTTCATGCACGGCAGCTGGGACCACATCCTCGGCAACATGCTGTTCCTGGCGATCTTCGGCAAGAACGTCGAGGACGCGTTGGGACGGCTGCGCTACCTCGCCTTCTATCTCGCCGGCGGCTTCGTCGCGACGATGACCCAGACCGCGGTGACGCTGCTGGCCGGAACGGCCGCCGACGCCCGCGTGCCGACCCTCGGCGCCAGCGGCGCGATCGCCGCCGTGCTCGGCGCCTACTTCGTGCTCTATCCCCAGTCGCGCGTGCTCACGCTCGTCCTCGTCTTCTTCGTGCGCATCCCCGCCTACGTCTTCCTCGGCATCTGGTTCCTGTTCCAGCTCGTCGAGGGCAACTTCGGGCTCTTCTCCGCGCACGCGAACGGCGGTGGCACGGCCTTCTTCGCGCACGTCGGCGGATTCCTGTTCGGAGTGCTCGTCGCGCGGGTGCTCGCCGGCGCATCACTGCGAGCGATGCCGGAAGCGGCCTGACGCTCTAGGTCCGGCAGACCAGCGCGCTTACGGTCGACCTCATCCAACGAGAAGGAGGACATCATGTCCAACCAGGAACTGCGTCACGACGTCGAGGAGGAGCTCTTCTGGGAGCCGCGAGTCGACAACGCGGCGATTGCCGTCGCGACCGACGAGGGCGATGTGACGCTGCGCGGCACGGTCGGCAGCTTCCGTGAGAAGCGGGAGGCGGCGAGCGCCGCCAAGCGCGTCTACGGCGTCACCAAGCTCGACAACGAGCTCAGCGTGCGACTCCTCGACGGTGACAGGCGCGACGACGCCGACCTGCGCGGCGCCGTGCTGCAGGCGCTGATGCTCGACGCGGCGGTCCCGTCGTCGATCGACGCGTCGGTCAAGGACGGGATGGTCACGCTCACCGGCATGGCCCCGTTCAACTACCAGCGCGCGGAGGCCGAGTCCGTGGCGGGCAACGTCCCCGGCGTCATCGGCCTCGACGACCAGGTCGAGCTGATCATCGACGACCCCACACCCGCCGACGTCAGGGGCTCGATCAACAAGGCCTTCGAGCGCGATGCCAGCCTCGACGCCGAGGCGCTGTCGATCGACACGTTCGACGGCACCGTGACGCTGTCCGGCCACGTCGAGTCCTGGCTCGAGCACGACGCGGCCGTCAACGCCGCGTGGGCGGCGCCCGGCGTCCGCGTCGTCGAGGACCTGATCGTCGTCGACTACTGAGCGAGATACCTGCTCGTTATCCCGCCGCCGGCCGCGTCGGATGACGCGGTCCGGCCGGCGGGACCACGGTGGTGGTCATGAACGCCCTGGAGCAGAACATCATGGAGGCGCTGGCCGGCAACCGGCGCGTCAACCCGGACGAGATCTCGGTGCAGGCCTTCGGCGGCGACGTCACCCTCAGAGGGACCGTCGGCTCCGTCGTCCAGCGCGAGGAGGCCGTGCGGACGACACGTCACGTGACCGGGGTGAGCAGCGTCACGGACCGCCTCCGTCTCGGGCTCCTCGACGCGTCCCGGCGCGCCGACGCCGACACCGAGGCGGCCGTGCTCGACGCGCTCGACGCGGACACGGCCGTGCGGGCCTCCGACATCGACGTCGCCGTCCACGACGGCGCGGTCACCATGTCGGGGCTCGTCGACCTGGCCTCGCAACGCGAGCGGGCCGCGCGCGACGCGCGGGCCGTCCCCGGCGTCGCTTCCGTCCACAATCGACTGCGCGTCGTCTTCCCCGCCTCGGCCGACGACGTGGCCGAGCGCATCGCCGACGCGATCGGCGTCGACGCGATCGTCGGCGCAGACGCGCTGACCGTTACCGTCCATGGGGATGCCGTCACCCTCTCGGGCACGGTGCGCTCGCGCGCCGACCACGACACCGCGCTGACGGCGGCAGCCGCCGCTCCCGGGGTCACGGACGTCCACGACGAGATGCGCGTCACGGGCTGACCGATGGACGACGTGTTTCCGCGCCCGATCCGGCTGCCGGGGCAGCCCGAGCCCCCTCGCGAGGTCCACGAGGAGCGACGCCACGCCCAACCGGAGATCGTCGACGAACCGATCGACGCCTATGGCGCCGAGGCGGCCGCGGCAGATCTCGCCGAACGGCTGGACCAGGTGCGCTCCGGCGCGCCGCGTGTCACCGACGGCGGGGTCGACCTGCTCTCGCCGCCGTTCACGCCCGGTCGCGACCGCGTCGAGGGGCCCGAGTGGGCGCGCCCG
>JAOPZP010000305.1 GCA_025964055.1 Conexibacter sp. | reverse complement strand
GCTCCGGCGCCGGCGCAGCGCGGGCCGCCCCAGGCCGACGAGCAGCCCGAGGATCCCCGCCAGCGACAGCACCCGGCCGATGGTCACCGCCGGCGGGTGCGCCGCGCGGATCGTGATCCTCGCCGCGCCCGGCGTGGCGCCCGGGTCGATCCGCAGGACCGCGTGGCGGCGGACGTCGCCGTCGTGCTGGGTGGTGTGGTCGCCGATGAGCGTGGCGCCCTCGATCGTCACCAGCGCCGGCATGGTCATCAGGTTGGTGTCGACCGCCTGCCCGGGCGCCACGCGCGCCGTCACGGTCACGCGGTCGTGGCGTACCTGCTCGGGCGGGAACCGCACCTGCGGCAGGCGGATCCGCTGGAGCTCGGGGACGCCGGCGTCGCCGAAGATGCCCATGCTCCCGATCGTGGGCTTCAGGAAGGAGCTGACCTGGCCGCCGTCGGGATGGCCGGCGGTCTGGCCGATCGCGCCGGACACCCAGACGGCCAGCACGGGGACGAGCACCCAGGTCCAACGGCTGATGCGGCGCGGCGCGTCGCGCAGAAGCACGAGCGCGGCGAGCACGGCGCCGGTGATCGCCAGCAGGACGTAGCTCTCCAGCCGGTAGGTGAACTGGATCATCACGTAGGGCCGCGGCAGCGCGAGCACCAGCCCGGCGTGGGTCATCAGGACGATCAGCGCGGCGGCCGTCACCGCCCACCCGACGAAGAGCCGCGCCCACGTGCCACCGCGGGCGCGGGGCAGCGTCAGCCCTCCCGCGATCACCGCCCACCCCATCGCCAGGACCGGCAGCGCCAGGACGAACTCCGCCGCCGCCGGCAGCGCGGTCGGACGGTCGAGCGCGAAGAGGTGCGCCGGCGCGACGAGGTCCATCCGCGCCTCGAGCAGGTAGCGCCAGTTGCCGTACTGGGCCGAGATCACCGTGTGGGCCTGGTAGGCGAGGTCCGGGAGCAGGTACCACGCGTTGACCAGGACCGCGGGCACGACGACCGACGCCGCGCGGAGCGCGCCCCCGCGCGTCACCAGCCGCCGGGCCGCCGGGACGCCGGCCCACAGCGCCACCCCGAGCACCGCGAGGAACGTGGTGCCCCACAGGAGCGTCAGGTTGTGGCTGCCGGTGAAGACGATCGTGGTGAGCGCCAGGGCGAGCGCCGGCAGGAGGCGCAGGCGATCGTCCCGCAGCACCGAGCCACCCGCGGCGACCAGCAGCGGGATCGAGCAGACGGCGAGGAGCTCGGGCCAGTCGCCGCGCACATAGGTCGTGGTGAGCAGGTAGGGCGAGGTCACGAACAGGACCGCCGGCAGCTGTGCCCGCCAGCGTCCGAGCCCGGCCGTCCGGCCGAGCCAGACCCATCCCGCGTAGGCCGCCGCGAAGGCCAGGATCCAGCTCGACACGTAGGCGTTGCGCCCGGAGCCGCCCAGGACCGCCGACAGCCCACCGACCAGCGTGTAGAGCGTTCCCCCGTAGAACGCGAAGTGCGGGTAGAACACGCCGTCGTCGTAGTGGACGAACAACGACGGACGCGGGTCGTGCAGCAGCGCCTCGCCCTGGTGCCAGACGAACCACAGGTGCGTCGGCCAGTCCCCGCTGAACCCGCCGCCGACGAAGACCAGCGGCCACGTGACCAAGGCGATGACGATGATCCCGATCGCCCACGGCGCGACGCGGTCCAGCGCCGGCGACCGTGCCGGCGCCGGCCGGCGCGGCGGGGCCGGGAGGCGCCGATCGCCCGTCGGATGCTGAGCGACGCTCATTCGTCGAGCATTCCGGGCAGGTCGTCGCCGGCCGTGCGGCGCCGGCGGCGCCGGCCGCGCCACAGCAGCAGCGCGAAGTTCGCCAGCAGCGCGAGGATCGCGAGCACCGAGAGGACCCGCCCGATCACGACAGCGGGCGGGTGCGCGGCGCTGACGGTGATCCTGGCGGCGCCGGGCGTGGCGTTCGGGTCGATCCGGAGCACGGCGTGGTACTGCGGGACCGACTGGTCGGTCCGCCCGGTCCGGCGGCCGATGATCTGCGCGCCCTCGACGTGCACGAGCGCGGGCATGGTCAGCAGGTTCGTGTCGACCACCTGCCCGGGGTTCGCCGCGGCGACGAGCGTCACGCGGTCGTGCCGGATCAGGCCGGCCGGGAACGCGAGCGTCGGGCGGTCGCCGGCCGCGACGTCCGGCTCGGCCTCCGAGGCGAAGATGCCCATGCTGGGGATGAACGGCTTGTCGTAGGTGCTGTACAGCGGGGTGACCTTGAACCGGTCGACCTGCGCGATCCCGGTCACGAGCGACGCCCCGACGATCGGGACCAGCACGAGCATCCACGCACGGGTCCGGTGGGGCGCGTCGCGCAGCAGGACGAGCGCGACCAGCAGCGCGCCGCAGACGCCGAGCAGGACGTAGCTCTCCAGGCGGTAGGTGAACTGCACCATCACGTACGGGCGCGGCAGCGCCAGCACGAGCCCGGCGTGCGTCATGAGGACCAGCAGCGCCGCCGTGACGGTCGCAAGGACCGCGAGCACGCCCCACCAGGGCGTGCGCCGCGCCTGCCGGGCGGTCGCGGCGCCCGCCAGCAGCACCCATCCCATCGCCAGGACCGGGAGCGCCAGGACGAAGTCCGCGGTGTCCGGGTCGGCCGTGCGCCGGCTCAGGCTGAAGAGGCTGCCCGAGCCCACCAGGAACAGGAAGCCGTCGATCCCCTTGCGCGTGTCGGCGTAGGTCCCCGCGATCATGGTGTCGGCCTGGTAGACGACGTCCGGGAGCAGGAACCACGCGTTGACCAGCAGCGCGGGCACGAGGATCGCCAGCACGCGCAGGGCACCGGCCCCGGTGACCTGCCGCCGGGCCGCCGGGACCGCGAGGCAGAGGACGGCCGGGAGGAGCAGCAGGAACGTCGCTCCCCACAGCAGCGTGATGTTGTGGCTGCCGGAGAAGACGATCGCGCTGCCCGCCACCGCCAGGCCGGGCAGGAGCCGCAGGCGATCCGCGCGCAGCACGCTCAGCGCGGACGCCGCCAGGAGCGGCATCGCCGAGACCGCGACGAGCTCCGGCCAGTCGCCGCGCACGTACGTGGTGGTGATCAGGTACGGCGACGTCACGAAGACCACCGCCGGCGCCTGCGCGCTCCAGCGCCCGAGACCGGCCATCCGTCCCAGCCACACCCAGCCGCCGTAGGCGGCCGCGGAGGCCAGGACCCAGCTCAGCGCGTAGCCGTGCTGGGCGTCCCCGAGAACGGCCGAGAGCAGCCCGGTCACCGTGTAGAGCGTGCCGCCGTAGAACGCGAAGTGCGGGTAGAACGCCCCGCCGCCGTACTGCACGAACAACGACGGACGGTGGTCGGCCTGCAGCGCCTCGCTCGCGTGCCACACGAACCACAGGTGCGTCGACCAGTCGTCGCCGAAGGTGTCGCCCGTGCGCAGCAGCATCGGCCAGCACAGCACGAGGACGAGCACCGTCGGAGCGACCACCGACGCGGTGCGCTCGACCAGGGTCCACGACCGCGCGCGCGGTGCCTGCCCGCGACGTGATGCCGCAGCACCGCGCGTGTCGGGTGATCGCTGGGCGACGCTCACACAGAGCGACCCTAATGCGATCCGAGCGGCCCGAGACGACGGACCGCTGCCACTTGGCAGGCGACGCCGGCCGGCTCAGATCAGCGCCTCGCCCGAAGCGATCAGGGCCCGCGCGCGGTCGAGGTCGCCGTGGCCGCCGGCGCTCAACATGGCGACCACGTGCCCCTCGCGCCGGTACCAGACGGCGAACGCCCCGGCGGCCAGGTCGCCCTCGACGACCTCCTCGTCCCACCCCTCCGCGGGGCCGACGTACTCGAGCGTCGCCCAGTCGGCGAGATCGCTCCAGAAGTAGGGGACCTCGACGTGGTCGGCGCCGGCTCCCAGCATGTTGCGGGCCGCCGTACGCCCGTGCGCCGCCGCGACCTCCTCGTGCTCGATGCGCACGACCCTCCCATGCACGGCGCTGTCGTACTCGCACATGTCGCCCGCGACGAACAGGCCGTCGGCGCCGAGGGCGCGCAGCTGCGCGTCGGCGCGCACGCCGCCGGCCGGGCCGATCTCCAGCCCCGCCTTGCGCGCGAGCATCACGTCGGGCATCGCGCCCACGCCGCACACCACGACGTCGGCCGGCAGCGTGCGGCCGCCGGCGAGCACGACGCGCGCGACACGCTCGTCGTCGGCTTCGAAGCGCTCGACCTCGACGCCGGAGACGACCTCCACCCCATGGGACTCCAGCACCGACCGGACCCACGCGCCCACCTGCAGGCCGAACCCGCGCTCCAGCGGCTCCTCCTCCTGCAGCACGACCGTGCAGCGCTTGCCGAGCGTGGTGAGCGTCGCGGCGACCTCGCAGCCGATGTAGGACCCGCCGACGCACAGCACGCGCTCGGCGCCGTCGACGTCCCGGCGCAGCGCGTCTGCGTTGCCGAGCGCGCGCAGGTAGTGGATGCCCTCGAGCTGGCCGCCGTCGACCGGCAGCCGGCGCACCATCGCGCCGGTGGCCAGGAGCGCCGTGTCGTAGCTGACGGTGTCCTTGGTCGACAGCGTCGCGGTCCTCGCCGCCGGGTCGAGCGCCATGACCGACGTGCGGGTCAGGACCTCGACGTCGTCGCCGACCGCGATCGCGGCGTCGTCGCGGCTCTCGCCGCCGCCGAGGTAGCCCTTGGTGATCGGCGGCCGGTGGTAGGGCGGATCGAGCTCGCGCCCGACGAGCAGGATCGAGCCCGCGGCCCCGCCCTCCCGCAGCGCCTGGGCGCAGGTCGCCGACGCGATCCCGCCCCCGATCAGCAGATGGTCCACGTGCCGGTCGGCCATCGGCCGGATTCAATCAGCCGTGCGCCGGCGCCGCCTCCACCCGAGCGACATGGCCACGCCGTGGGCGGCGAGCGCCGCGACGCCGAAGAGCGACAGCGCCTGCCCGATCGCGACCGGAAGGGGCCGCGCGGCCCGCAGCGTGATCCTCGCCGCGCCGGGCGTCGCACCGGGCGGCACCTCGACCACCGCGTAGCCGTTGCTGCGGCCGGCGAAGCGGGCGCCGCCGAGGTCGACGAGCTCGGGCATCGTCATGGCGTTGGTGATGAACCGCTGTCCGGGCCGGGCGTCGACCGTGGTCGCCGCCCGATCGCCGTCCTGCGCCGACGCGGCGAACCGGACGTGCCGCAGGCCCTGGATGCGCTCGATCGGCGGCAGGTCCCGGCTGACGAAGTCGGTGATCCCCGGCGCCACCTGGGGCGTGTGGTAGCGCGCGGCGACGTCCTTGAACGCCATCGGGTCGCTGACGTGCGGCCGGTGGACGTCGACCTGCGCGGCCGCCTGGATCACCGAGACCGCGAGGATCGGGACGACGAGCCAGCTCCAGCGCGCCCGCCGCGGCCCGGCGGCCGCGGCGAGCACGAGCACGCCGAGCACGGCACCGCTGACCGCGAGCAGGATGTAGCTCTCGAGGCGGTAGCCGAACTGCAGCAGGCCGTACGGGCCCGGCAGGGCGAGCAGCATCCCGACGTTGGTCATCAGGACGACGAGCGCGGCGATCAGCACGAGCAGGACGATGTTCGCCCGCAGCCAGGGCGACCGGCGACCCGGCCGCAGGACGGCGAGGCCGGCGACGATCCACGCGAGGCCCGGCACCGGCAGCTGCAGCGAGAAGTGCAGGATCGTCGGCTCGACGGTGGATCTGTCGAGCGACAGCAGGTGGCGGGGCGCCACGAACGGCGCCGACCAGGTCAGGAGGAAGCGCCACGCGGCCGAGTCGCCGGCGATGAGGGTATGCGCGTGGTAGGCGAGGTCGGGAGCCAGGAACCAGGCGTCGACGCAGACCGCCGGGGCCATCACGGCCGCCAGGCGCAGCACCCCCCGGCGCGTGACCCGGCGCCGCGCCTGGGGAACCGCGAGCGCGACGGCGGTGGCGGCGATGGCCAGCACCGTCGTGCCCCAC
>JAOPZP010000244.1 GCA_025964055.1 Conexibacter sp. | reverse complement strand
CCGCGCCGCGCTGCTCCTGGCCCGCGGCGCGACACCCGGCGCCGCGCGCCGCGCGGCCCACCTCAGCGACCGCCAGCTGCGCCGCCGGTTCGATCGGGCCGTCGGCTACGGGCCGGCGACCCTCGCCCGCGTACAGCGCTTCCAGCGCTTCCTCGGCCACGCCCAGCGCACGCCGGGCGCGTCGCTGGCCCGCCTCGCCGCCGACGCCGGCTACGCCGACCAGGCCCACCTCGCGCGCGAATGCCGCCGGCTGGCCGGCGTGCCGCCGAGCGCGCTGCTGGCCGCGGGCGCCGGGCCGGCGGGAGAGCCGCTCACCCACCAGACGTCCGAACCGTTCAAGCGCCCCGGCGGCGGCTCCGGCACGCTGGCGGCATGACCGACCTCGCCGCCGCCGCACAGTTCGTCGCCGCCCACGGCCGACTCCTCGAGCGCCGCCGCTTCGCGCACCTCTTCGGCGACGGCGGCGGCGACGGCGCCGGCACGACCGACGCCGGCCCGGTGCTGGCCGCGCTCAGGGCCTACCGCAACGCCGACGGCGGCATCGGCCTCCTGGAGCCCGACCTCCGGACCCCGACCAGCCAGCCGTCGGCGGTCCTCTACGCGCTGGAGCTCCTGCAAGAGGTCGACGCGCCCGGCGATCCGCTGGCCACCGACGCGCTGGACTGGCTGCAGACCGTGACCAACGATGACGGCGGCGTGCCGTTCGTCCTGGCCAGCGCGCGCGGCTGGCCGCACGCGCCGTGGTGGACCCCGCAGGACGACCCGCCGTCGTCGCTGCTGATGACGGCCGGCATCGCCGCCGCGGTGCACGGCCTCGGGCTCGACCACCCGTGGCTGGCCGGCGCGTCGGAGTACGTCTGGGACGCCCTGCCCGCCCTCACGCCGAGCGACCCCTATGCCTTCCGCTACGCCGTCCGCTTCCTCGACGCGGTACCCGACCGGGCGCGCGCCGACGCCGCGCTCGACGCCCTGGCCGCCGGCGTGCCGGCCGACGGCGTCCTGCGGGTGTCGGCCGGTGCCGAGGGCGAGACGCTGGGCGCCCTCGAGGTCGCGCCGCGCCCCGACCACGCGGGGCGCCGGCTCTTCCCGCCCGAGCTGATCGAGCGCGAGCTCGACGCGCTGGCGGCCGCCCAGCAGGACGACGGCGGCTGGACCTTCAGCTGGGCGGCCTGGAGCCCGGCCGTCGCGTGGGAGTGGCGCGGCGTCGTGACCGTCGACGCGCTCAAGACGCTGCGCGCCGACGGCCGGCTCCGATCGTCGTCTAGGAGGCCGCGGCGTCCAGCGTCGCGAGCTCCTCGTCGGTGAGCCGCAGGTCGGCCGCCGCGACGTTCTCCTCGAGGTGCGCCACCGAGCCGGTGCCCGGGATCGGGAGCATCACGGGGGACTTGGCCAGCAGCCACGCCAGCGCGACCTGTCCCGCGGTGGCGCCGTGCGCCTGGGCGATGTCGTCCACCACGCCGCCGGGCTTCGCGAGGTCGCCGGCGGCCAGCGGGAACCACGGGATGAAGCCGATGCCCTGCTGCTCGCAGTACTGCAGGACGTCCTCGGACTGACGGTTGGTGAGGTTGTAGAGGTTCTGCACGGTCGTGACGGCGAAGACCTCCTGCGCGGCCTTGATCTCGTCCACCGAGACCTCCGACAGGCCGAGGTGCCGCACGATGCCGTCGTCCTGCAGGGCCTTGAGCTCGGCGAACTGCTCGCCGCGGTCGACCTTGGCGTCGATCCGGTGCAGCTGGAAGAGCTCGAGCGTGTCGACGCCGAGCCGGCGCGCGCTCAGCAGCGCCTGCTGGCGCAGGTACTCGGGCCGGCCGACCGGCTTCCAGATCTCCGGGCCCTGGCGCGTGAGGCCGGCCTTGGTGGCGACGCGCATGTCCCCGTAGGGATGCAGCGCGTCGTGGATGAGCTGCTCGGAGACCTCCGGCCCGTAGGAGTCGGCCGTGTCGATGAAGTCGACGCCCAGCTCGGGCAGCCGCTTCAGCACGGCGATCGCCTGGTCGGGGTCGGCCGGCGGCCCCCAGATGCCCTCGCCGGTGATGCGCATGGCGCCGTAGCCCAGGCGCGTGACCTCGAGGTCGCCGCCGATCGTGAAGGTTCCTGCTCCTGCCGCTGAGATCGTGGACATGCCCCGACGTTAGCCCACGCGCTCGGCGATCACGCGCCGCAGCGCCGCCCATGCGTCTTCCCGATCACGTGATGCGATCAGGCGGCGCACCACGCGCCCGGTGAACGCCTCGGCCGAGCCGTCGCCGCGCACGTCGATCCCGGCTCGCAACCCGCGCGGGCCGCGCAGCTCGCCGCGGACGGCCACCTGCTGGATCGGCTCGTACTCGCGCCCGAGCACCCGCTGCACCCGTGGCTCCTGGCGCGTGGCGGCGACGCGCAGCTCGCGCTCGAGCACGTCGAGCGCGGCGCCGGCCGTCGGGTGCCGGGTCTTGGCCGGGCGTCCGCGCCCGCGGATGATCACGCAGTAGGGCTCCGCCATCGAGGCGGCGCAGCCTACGCGGCGACGAGGTCGGCGACCAGCTCGTCGACGCCGCGCTGACGCGTCAGCTGCAGCTCGCTGCTGATCTTGGCGAAGAGCCGGTGCGCCGCGCGGTTGTCGGGCAGCATCGACGCGGTGAAGCGCTGCACGCCGCGCTCGCGCGCCGCCGCCGCCAGGGCGACGCCCAGCCGGGTGCCGACGCCGCGGCCCTGCAGCGGGTCGCCGATGACGATCGCGATCTCCGCGTCGCCCGGCGCCTCGGCGTCGCGCACCCAGCGCCCGACGCCGACCAGGACGTCCGGGCGGCGGGCCGGCACCGCGACCAGCGCGTAGTGGTCGAGGAAGTCGACCTCGGTCAGATAGCGCAGCTCCGCGCTGCTCAGCCGCGGCTTGGGGGAGAGGAAGCGCTGGTAGACCGAGCGCGACGAGAGGCGGGACAGTCCGGTGGCGAGGGCGTCCTTGTCGGCCGGCCGGATCGGTCGGAGGCGGATCTCGGCGAGTCCTGCATCCGTGCGTAGCGTCATACAACCCGCACGCTACGCCCCTGCACGGGATCCTCCTGTGCGGCCCGTCACGCAACGTGACGGACCGCCCCCAGAGGTCCTACTTGCGCTGGCCGACCGCCACGTAGTCGCGCGTGCGGTCGCCCGTGTAGATCTGGCGCGGACGCGCGATCTTCTGCTCCTTGTCCTGCACCATCTCCAGCCACTGGGCGATCCAGCCCGAGGTGCGGGGGATGGCGAACATGACCGGGAACATGTCCATCGGGAGCCCCAGGGCCTCGTAGATCAGGCCCGAGTAGAAGTCCACGTTGGGGTACAGCTTGCGCGAGACGAAGTACTCGTCCTCGAGGGCGATCTTCTCGACCTCGAGCGCGATGTCCAGCAGCGGGTTGACGCCGGTGACCTCGAAGACGTCGTCGCAGGCCTTCTTGATGATCGTGG
>JAOPZP010000240.1 GCA_025964055.1 Conexibacter sp. | reverse complement strand
CGCATCTCCTACGCCTTGGAAGGCGCGGGCCTGGAGGTCACCCACGCCGAGGGGTTCCGCGAGGACTACGCCGAGACGCTGCGCCACTGGTCGGCCAAGTTCGACGACAACCTGCCCGAGGCGATCCGCCTCGGTGGCGAGGAGCGCGTCCGCGTGTGGCGGCTGTACCTGCGCGCCGCGCGCCGCGGCTTCGAGTCCGGGTTCCTGTCGATCTTCCAGGTGGTCGCCCACAAGCCCGCGTGAGGCCCGCTGCGCGGTGGACGGCGCTCGGCGCGGCGACGCTGCTGGCCGGGCTCGCGTTCGATGCCGCGTCACTGCCCTCGCCGTTCCTGTTCGGCGCGCTGCTGGTCGGCCTCGCGGCCGCCCTGCTGCGCCCCGCGGAGCTGGAGATCAGGCCCGCGGCGTTCACCGCAGCGCAGGCGGCCACCGGCGTCGCACTCGGCGCCTACCTGCAGTCGTCGTCGCTCAGCGCGCTGGGCGACGACTGGCTGCCGGTCACGCTCGTGAGCGCCGCGACGCTCGCCGTGAGCCTCGGCGCCGGCGTCGTCATGGCGCGGGTGACCGAGCTCGACCGCCCGACCGCCGCGCTCGGCATGGTCGCCGGCGGCGCGTCGGGCATCGTGACGATGGCCCGCGAGCTGGGCGGCGACGACCGGCTGGTCGCGTTCATGCAGTACGTGCGCGTGCTGATCGTCGTGCTGCTGACGCCGATCCTCGTCGCGCTCGCGTTCCCCGGCCACCACGGCGACGCCGGCGCACCCGCGGGAGTCCCCCTGCTCGGCACGCCGCGCGACTGGCTGGTGACCGCCGGGCTGGCCGTCGCGGGCGCCGTCGCCGGGCGGCTGGTCCGCCTGCCCGCCGGCGCGCTGCTGGGACCGATGATCCTCGCCGGCGCCGTGACGCTCAGCGCTCCCGCGGGGTGGTTCGTCGTCCCGGCGGCGATCCAGAACGCGGCGTTCGCGGTCATCGGCCTGCAGGTCGGCCTGGGCTTCACCGTGGAGACCGTCAAGCAGACCGGCCGCCTGCTCGGCCCCGTGCTGCTCAGCGTCGTGGTCCTGCTCGTCGCCTGCTTCGGGCTCGCCGTCCTGCTGGAGGCCACGACCTCGGTCTCGCTGCTGGACGCCTACCTCGCGACGACGCCCGGGGGCCTGTACGCGGTGATCGCCGTGGCCGTCGGCGCGGGAGCCAACACCACGTTCATCATCGCCGTGCAGGGACTGCGGCTCGTGGTGATGGTCCTGCTGGCGCCGATCGCGGTGCGGCGGCTGGTCGGCGGCGAGCGTCGCCCGCCGCCGCCGCCCGTGCCCGCCCCCGTGCGCTAGATGGGTTGGTCGAGCTCGACGGCCACGCCGCGCAGCGGCACCGGCGAGGTCTGCATCACCGACGTCGTCGTCTGCCCGAAGACCGTGAAGCGGTCGATGACGTCCTCGAGGTGCTCGACGTCGCGGACGTGCGCCTTGAGGAAGAAGCAGTCCTCACCGGTGATGCGATGGCACTCGACCACCTCGGCGGTGGCGCGCGCCAGCTCGGCGACCTTCTGCAGCTGCCGCGGCGCCGGGCGCACCCGCACGATCGCGCTCAGCGCGTAGCCGAGCGCCCGCGGGTCGATGTCGGTGCGGAACCCGCGGATCACCCCCTCCTCGGTCAGGCGCCGCACGCGCTCGGCCACCGCGGGCGCCGAGAGGCCGACCCGGCGGCCCAGCTCCGCGAGGCTGAGGCGGGCGTCGCCCTGCAACTCGATCAGCAGGCGCCGATCCGTCTCGTCGAGCGCAACGACGGCCGCGGGTGCGCTGGACCTTTGAATCACTGCCATGGGACCGAGACTACCGTCGATCGTCCCTGGCGCCCAGCCGCGGCGAGCGGCACAGTTCACCGTGCTCGTGCGCCGCCCTCCACCCCACGCCTTCTTCGCCGTCAGCGCCGTGTTCCACTACCTCGGCCCCGCGTTCGCCGTGCTGCTCTTCGCGCGCGTCGACGTGCTCGGCGTGGCGTGGCTGCGGATCGTCGTCGCCGCGCTGGTGTTCGCGGCGTGGCGGCGACCATGGCGGGCCGTCGGTGCGCTCGACCGCGAAGGCCGCCGGCTGCTCATCGCCTGGGGGTCGTGCCTCGCGCTGATGAACTGCTGCTTCTACCTGGCGATCGACCGGCTGCCGCTGGCCACCGTCGCCGCGATCGAGTTCCTGCCGGTGATCGCGCTGGCCGCCGCCGGCGCGCGGTCGCGCCGCAACCTCGCCGCGCTCGCCCTGGCGGTCGCCGGCGTGTACGCCCTGACGGGCGTCCACCTGGCGGGCGGTGCGCTCGTCCTCGGCCTCGCGTTCGCCAACGCCGCGCTGTTCGCCACCTACATCGTGCTGGCCGACCGCGTCGCCAAGCGACCGCAGCTCGACGGCATCGACGGCCTCGGCGCCGCCATGCTGGTCGCCGCGGTCGTGGTCACGCCGCTGGCGGGCTGGGCGGCGCTGCCCGCGCTCGGCGATCGGACCGCGCTGCTGGCCGGCGTCGGCGTCGGGCTCAGCTCCTCGGTCATCCCCTACGTCTGCGACCAGCTCACCCTGACCCGGCTGCCGCGCGCGACCTACAGCCTGATGGTCTCGCTCCTGCCGGCGATCGCCACCGTCATCGGGATCGTCGTCCTCGCGCAGGTCCCGTCGCTGCGCGAGGTTGCCGGCATCGCGTGCGTCGCAGCCGGCGTGGCGCTGCACCGCGAGCGGGGCGAGGGCTCAGCCGCCGGTGGTGAATCGCATGCTCAGGCGAGCGCCGCTCGCCGCACCGGCGGAGAGCTCGACCGCATCGGCGACCGAGGCGATCGTCGGCAGGCCCAGCCCCAGGCCGGGTGAGTCGGGGCGCGGGAGCGGGCCGAAGCCGTCGTCCTCGACGACGATGCAGAGGTAGCCGTCGTCCAGCACGTTGGCGTGGACGCGGATCTGGCCGGGCTCGCGGTCGCGGTAGGCGTGGAGCACCGCGTTGGTCGCGGCCTCCGACACGGCGAGGCGCACGTCCCCGAGGCGGCCGTCGGCGACGCCCACCTCCTGGGCGTATTGCGTCACCTCGCTGCGCAGGACGGCGATCTGCTCCGCGGTCGCCGGCACCGTCCAGCGTCCGGGTTCGGGCGCCATGACTAGCGGTGTGCCCGCCCCCGCCAGGTCCAATCTCGATGGTCCGCCTACGGGGCGAAGGGGACGAACGCGACCGGCGCGAGCGTGTCGAGCCGGCTCGCCTGCAGTCCCAGGTAGGACAAGGTGTAGAGCCGGTCGCCCACCACGAGCGAGCGGGCGACCGGCGCGACGTCGGCGCCCGTGCCGTGCACGACGCGGCCCACCTCGCCGATCCCCTGGGCGTCGATGTGCAGGCCGATCGCACCGGTGAAGCCCTTCGCGGGGTCGCCGGACGGGTCGTAGGTCTGCAACGGCAGGACCGCCGTGCCGGCCGGCGCCCACCAGAGGAAGGCGTGGGGGTCGAACTCGGCGTCCGAGCTGCCGTTGCCGTAGACGACGTGCTGGATCCGCTTGGGGTGCGCCAGATCGGACACGTCGAAGAGCGAGACCTGCGTGCCGACCGTCCGCCCGCCGGCGTCGGCCTCCTGGCCGATGCCCAGCAGCAGCCCGTCGCCGATCGGGTGCAGGTAGGCCGAGTAGCCGGGGATCTCCAACTCGCCGACCACGCGCGGCGCCGCCGGCGCCGAGAGGTCGAGCGTGTAGAGGGGATCGGTCTGGCGGAACGTCACGACGTAGCCGGTGGTGCCCGCGAAGCGCACCCCGAAGATGCGCTGCCCGTGGCCGAGGCCGCCGACCTGACCGACCTGTACCAGGCCGCCGCCCTGCGGCCGCAGCACGGTGACGAAGCTCTGCGCCGGCGTCGGCGCGCGGCCCTCCGGCAGCCACGCGGGCTCGTCGGTGGAGGCCACCCGCAGCGCGCCGTCCTGCTCCGACAACGCGAACTGGTTGAGCACGAACCCGGGCACCGTGCCCGAGCCGGCGTAGGTCGTCGCTCCCGGCTGCGAGGCGTCGAAGCGATGGATCTCGGTCCGCGTGCCGGCCGGCACGTCGGTCGCGTCGGCCAGCCCGGGCACCCACCGGCGGCTGGCGACGTAGAGGCTCGCGCCCGAGCCGTAGACCGTCTCGGCGCCGGCCATCACCGCGTCGCGGTCGACGTCGTAGAGCCCGCGGTCGAGGTCGACGGTCAGGACCGTGAGCAGGCCGAGGCCGGAGAAGGCCTCGGGACGGCGGACGCCGTCGCAGGGCACGACCCCGCGGCGGAACGTCCGGCCCGAGATGCGGCTGCGGATCGTCGTGGCCGGCACGAAGGTGCGTAGCTTCGCGCGCGTCAGCGGCTGCGCGCCGGCGGCCTGCGGCGTCGAGCTGACCACCACGCGCACGGTGCCGCCGACCATCCGCGCGTCGACGTACTGGCCGTCGAGCTCCATCGTGCGCGCGACCTCGGGCGCCGCCGGGTCGGTCAGGTCCACCTCGGTCAGCACGGTCTTCGACGTGCCCGGAGCGATCTTGGCGACCTGGCGCGGCGTCGCGACGCCGACCGGCGTGATGTCGCCGGGCGCGGAGACGGTGGAGAGCACGAGCGCGCGCGTCCCGCGCAGCAGAAGCTGGTGGGCGGTGGAGCCCCCGGCGGCTCCGTCGAGCGGGAGGGTGCCGACGAGGCGGGGCGCGTCGCCGGTGACGTCGATGACGCGCAGCAGCCCGGAGGCGGCCACGATCACGTGCGTGCCGTCCGTCTTGACGACGTCGGGCTCGTCGATGCCCGCCTCCTGGACGTTCGTGCCCGAGAACGTCGTCGCGCCGTCCGGCGCAGGCGCGGCGACCGCCGACGCGTCGTTCTGGACGGCCGGCCCCTTCGCGCTCGCCGGCACCGGCCGCGCGAGCTCCTCGGGCGCAGCGCCGAGCACGCGCATCGGCACGCCGGGGCCACCGGCCCGCGCCGCGTTGGCGTGCGCATAGCCGACGAGCGCGCGGCAGGAGTCGAACGCGACCAGGCGCGCGTGCGCCGCTGGACGCTTCGCGGCAGACGCGCCGGAGGCGACGCCGACGCTCGCGATGAGCGCGATGGAGAACGTTGACCAGACCGAAGGCCGCAGCACGCCGCCGAGGCTACTCCTCGTCACCGACCGTTCACGCCTGCGCAACCGGGCGGTCACCGGATGGGCGGCGTCGCGCCGAAGGATGCGAGGCGTCCATCACAGCGACAGCGAGGAACGCACATGCACCGGTCCACCAAAGCCATCGCCGCCGGCCTGGCCGTCGCGGCGCTCACCAGCGCCGCGCCCGCCCAAGGCGCCGGGACCTTCGACCTCGAGGCGCATCGCGGCGGTCGCGGCCTGCGCCCGGAGAACACGCTGGCCTCCTTCGGCAACGCGCTCAGGCTCGGCGTCACGACCCTGGAGCTCGACACCGGCGTCACGCGCGACGGCATCGTCGTCGTCAGCCACGAGCGGCGCATCTCGTCGCTGGAGTGCCGCGACACCGCGCCCGCGAAGGCCGGCGACCCCGCCTATCCGTACGTCGGCAAGCTCATCCACGAGCTGACCTACGCCCAGCTGCGCACGCTGGACTGCGGCACCCGCCACGCCCCGGCGGGCGATCCGTTCGTGCCGACGCAGCAGGCCGTGCCCGGCACGCACATGCCCAAGCTCGCGCAGGTCTTCGCGCT
>JAOPZP010000206.1 GCA_025964055.1 Conexibacter sp. | reverse complement strand
CCGCCGGAGCAGCCGCCGCCGCTGGTCGAGGAGCCGCTGGTGGACGTGGATGGGGGGGAGCCGGCGCGGGCGGCGGACGGTGCCCGCGGCGAGACGCCCGAGCGGGAGAAGCGCGAGCGCGACGGTGAGGCGCTGGGCGACGGCGGCGGTCCCGAGGCCGAGCCGCCGGCCGTGCAGCTGGGGCTGTTCTAGCGCCGCCCGAGCTGTCGTGGGTCTCAGCCGTGGTGCGGGCGTTGCGTGGCGCGTAGCTCGGGCCTTGACCGGGCCGCGCATCGTGGTCTGTCCGCGCTGAGCCCGGGGGCCCTCAGCGGTCGAACAGCGCGCGGGTATCCGGGCCCTGGTGGGTCTCGGCCATCGCGGTGATCGCGTCGACGGTGCGGCGGAGCTCGTCGATCAGCGGCTGGGCCGCCGGGCCGAGGCGGGCGCGCTCGCGCTCGAAGGCGGCGGCCAGCTCGCGGTAGTAGACGCGGGTCGCCAGGCCCTGGCCCTGGCCGAAGCGCGCCCAGAGCGCGTCGCCGTGCGTGCGGTAGTCGAGGAGGATCGAGCGGGCGTTGTGGACCTTGTCGGCCAGGCTCACGCGCAGGGCGGCCGGCGACTTGTCGCGGAACCCGTCGAGGTAGGCGCGCTTGCGGGCGTACCAGCCGGCGCCGCCGGAGACGCGGTCGGCGTCGTCGACCGCGTCGCTGTTGGCGAGCACGATCGCGGCGACCGCCGGGCCGAACGCCGCCTCGATCTCGGCCAGCGCGGTCCGGCCGCCACCGTCCTCGACGACGTCGTGCATCAGCGCGCCGATCGCCTCGTCCTCGTCGCCCTCCATCTCGAGGACGAGCGACGCGACGGCGAGCAGGTGCGCGGCGTAGGGGACCGTCGTGCCCTTGCGCAGCTGGCGCGCGTGGTGGGCCGTGGCGTAGTGCAGCGCCGCGTCGAAGCGCGAGGTCAGCAGCGGCGTGTCGGTGAACGACTCGGGCACGGGCTCCCCGGAGGATCGCAGCCGCGCGCGGTCAGCGGTGGGCGCGGGGGCGCGCGCCGAGGCGCGCCAGCAGCGTGTCCCAGGCCTCGGCGCGATCGATCGCGCCCTGGCGGTCCTCCCCGCGCAGCCCGACGCCGGCCGGCAGCGGGACGTCCGCGGCGGCGTAGGCGGCGACGTCATCGCTGACGCCGGGCACCGCGGCGAGCCGCTCTCGCGCGACCGCGAGCGGCTCGCCCTTGCCGCCGGTGACGACGAGCACGACGACGCCGCGGGAGGCCAGAAGGGCGGCGGCGAGCGGAATGCCGGCGGCGACATGGTGCGCGCTCGCCTCGTCCTCGGCCGTCGCGTCGATCAGCAGTGCCGCGCCGGTCGGGACGCCGGGCAGGTGGAGGGTGCCGGCGACGTCGTCGCGCCAGCGGCGGACGCGGACGCCCTCGTCGAGCAGGCGGCGGGTGATCGTGCGGGAGGCCGCGCTGCCGTCGGGCGACTCGACGCGGACGTCGACGTCGACGGGGTGCAGCGAGCGCAGCGCCGCGACGGGCCCGGCGGTCGCCTTGGCCGGGACCCAGGCGGTCGAGAGCTGCTCGGACCGGGGCGCCGCGGCACGCCAGACGAAGCCGTCGTCGTCGCGGAAGCGCCCGCGCCAGACCAGCGCCGAGTTGGGCGCGGCGCCCCCGACGTCGAGCAGCAGCGGGTCGTCGAGCAGCCCGGGGGCGGCTCCGCGGATCTCCAGCATCCCGACACAGGATGCCCGGCCGGGACGCGATCAGCGGTGCGGTGCCTGCCGGCCCTCGCGCGCGAAGCGCTCGCCCTGGCGGCCGCCCTGCCCATCGCCGCGCAGCGCCGGCAGCACCTCCTCGCCGTAGCGGCGGATCGAGCCGACCTGGTCGAGGTCGCCGATGCCCTGCAGGCAGATGACGGTGACGCCGTCGATGTCCATCATCTTCCGGACCCGGGCGATGTGCTCCTGCGGATCGGCGCTCACGAGGAACCCCTGGTGGGCGAACTCCTCGTCGCTCATCCGCGACTCGGCCTCGGCGGCCATCTTCTCCAGGTCGTGCTCGCCGTTGATGTAGTACTCGGGGAACTGGGTGGTCTTCCACTTCTTGGTGGCCTTGATGATGGCCTCCTCGGGCGCGCCGAGGTGGAAGCCCGCCTGCAGGACGATGTCGCCGACCTCGCGGCCGTTGTCGGCACACGCCTTCTTGTAGGCCTCGATCACTCCGGGCGCGCTCTCGGGATCGCCCAGCGTCCACAGGCCGTCGCCGTACTTGCCGGCGATGGCCGCCGCCTGCGGCCCGAAGGCCGACACGATCATCCGCGGGCGGCTCGGGGCGGTGGTGTACAGCTTGGCGCCGTCGAGGCGGAACCAGCCGCCGTCCATCGTCACCGGCTCGCCGCTCCACAGGCGCGTGATGGCCTCCAGCCCGCGCTCGAAGCGCTCGAGCATCTCCTTGGGCTCGGGCCAGTCGAGGCCGAGCGGGATCTCGTTGAGCGCCTCGCCCGAGCCGACGCCGAGGACCGCGCGGCCGGGGTACAGCTCCTCCAAGCTCATGAAGTACTGCGCGACCGTGGCCGGGTGGTAGTGGTGCTGGATCGGCGTGACGCTGGTGAACAGCGGCTTGTCGGCGACGACCTGACCGGCGGCGGGCAGGAAGACCCAGGCGCTCGCGCCCTGGCCGCCCGGGAACCACGGATGGAAGTGGTCCGAGGCACCGATGCCGTCGAAGCCCGCGCGGTCGGCGGCCTTCGCGTGCTCGAGCATCTGCGACGGCGGGAACTCCTCCGTGGATGCGGCGAACCAGAACTGGGTCATGGCCGCGGGGCTACCCGCGACGTGCCGCCCGCAACGCGCGCAGCTGAGCGCGCTCGCGCCCGGGATCGCGGCGCAGGAGCGCGCGGGCGCCGGCCCGCGTGGCGAACGTCAGCCCTTGGGCGAGGTCGTCGAGCGCTCGCGCGCGCGGGCCGCGGTGCCGGCCGATCACCTCGCGCCGCCGTCGGGCCAGCAGCTCCAGCGGCTCGCCGCCGTAGGCCGGGCCGGTGCTGTGCCCGCCGCGGTGCTCCAGGGTCAGATCGGGATGCAGGATCGTCGGCACGCCGGCGTCGCGGGCGCGCAGGGCGAGGTCGAGGTCCTCGTAGAAGAGGAACTGCCGCGGGTCGAACGGGCCCAGCCGCCGCAGGGTCTCGGTGCGGGCGGCGAGCGCGGCGGCGATCGCCCAGCCGACGGGCCGCTCGCCCGCGGCACGCCACGGGTCGGCGCGCAGGCGCAGCGGCGCCGGCAGCGCGCGTGGGTGCACGAGGGCGGGCAACAGCGCCGACACGCCGCCGGGCTCCGGGTGCGCGCTGCGCTGGACGGAGCCGTCAGGGTTGAGCAGGCGCGGCGCGTGGAGCGCGTCCTCGCGGCGCGCGTGGCGTGCGAGCCGATCCAGCACGGCCGCCTCGTGGACGACGATGTCGGGGTTGAGCAGCAGCGTCACCGACGAGCCGACGCGATCCAGCCCGAGGTTGTTGGCCGCGCCGAAGCCGACGTCGCCCGCCTCGACCACCTCGGCGCCCCAGTCGCGCGCGAGCTGCGGGCCGTCGTCGGAGGAGCCGGCGTCGACCACGACGACGTGGAGGTCGGCCGGGCCCAGCGACGCCAGCAGCCGCCGCAGGTCGGCGGCGGAGTCGTGCAGCACGCACACCACGGCGAAGCGGCTCATCGCGCGCACGCCTCCAGCACCGCCCGCAGCTCGACGGCGGCGGCGGCCCAGGTCC
>JAOPZP010000203.1 GCA_025964055.1 Conexibacter sp. | reverse complement strand
GCCGCCGAACGTCGAGCGCCAGTTGTTCTGGGGGCCGTCGCGGTCCGACCACGTGTACAGCTCGGGCCGCTCGGTGAACCAGCGGTGCTCGATCGAGGTGTGGCACGGCACCGCGTCCAGCAGCACCTTGAGCCCGAGGCGGTGTGCTTCGGCGATCAGCGCATCGACGTCGTCGACCGTGCCGAACTCGGGACGCACGCCCTCGTAGTCGGCGACGTCGTAGCCGCCGTCGGCCATCGGCGACGGGTAGATCGGCGAGAGCCACACCGCGTCGGCACCCAGCCCGGCGAGGTGGCCCAGGCGGGCGGTGATCCCGGCCAGATCGCCCTCGCCGTCGCCGTCGGCGTCCTGGAACGAGCGCGGGTAGACCTGGTAGACGACGGCGTCGGCCCACCAGGCCTGCCCCGCGCGGTCGTTCACAGCGTGATCGCGCGCCCGCCGGTGAACCCGTCGGAGGCCACGACGCCGTCGACGACGTCGCCCGGGACCGCGCCATCGGTCGTGACGACCATCACGGCCTCGTGGTCGGCGCTGGCGTCGTCGGCCTGGCGCCCCACGGCGGCCGAGACGATGTTGACGCCCGCCTCGCCGAAGGCGGTGCCGATGCGGCCGATCATGCCCGGGCGATCCGCGTAGCGGAACACGGCGAGGTGCTCGTCGAGCTGGACGTCGAACCGTTGGCCCCACGCCTCGAGGAGGTGCGGGCGGTTCAGGCGGCCGAACGTCGTGCCGACGACGCGCTCGCGCACGTCCCCCGCGACGACGGTGACGCGCACGAGGTTCTCGAAGTCGCGCGCGCTGGCGTTCTTGGTCTCGACGATCTCGATCCCGCGCTCCTCGGCGACCGCGGGCGCGTTGACGGCGTTGACGTCCTCCTCGGTGCGGCCGTGCAGGACGCCGAGCAGGGTGGCGGTCGTCAGCGGGCGTGTGTCGCGCCCGGCGATGCGGCCCAGCAGCTCGACCTCGATGCGGTCGACCGACGAGCCCTCGGCCAGCGCCATGGCCAGGCGGCCGAGGTGCGCGGCCAGCGGCACGTACGGACCGAGGACCTCCAGGTCCTCGGCCTTGATCGCCGGCACGTTGACCGCGGTGGTGACCGCGCCGCCGGTCAGCGCCGCGACGACCTGCTCGGCGGCCTGGTAGCCGGCCCGGTCGGTGGCCTCCGCGGTCGACGCGCCGAGATGCGGCGTGACGATCACGTTGGGCCGGCCGAACAGCGGGCTCTCGGTGAGCGGCTCGGAGCGGAAGACGTCCAGCGCCGCGCCGCCGACCTTGCCGGAGTCCAGCGCGGCGATGAGGTCCTCGTCGACGATCAGCGGGCCGCGCGCGACGTTGAGCACCCGGACGCCGTCCTTGCACTTGGCCAGCGCCTCGGCGTCGAGCCAGCCCTCGGTCTCCGGCGTCTTGGGCAGGTGCAGCGTGAGGAAGTCGGCCTCGGCGTAGACGCCGTCGGAGTCGTCGGCCTTGACGACGCCGAGCTCGCGGTAGCGCTCCGCCGAGACGAACGGGTCGAACGCGACGATGCGCATGCCGAAGCCCTTGGCGCGCGCGGCGACGAGCTGGCCGATGCGGCCGAAGCCCAGGATGCCGAGCGTCTTGCCCTCGAGCTCGGTGCCCGACCACTTCGAGCGCTCCCACTTGCCCTGGGTCAGCGCGGCGTGCGCCTGGGGAACGTTGCGGGCCAGGGCCAGCAGCAGCGCCATCGTGTGCTCGGCGGCGGTGACGACGTTGGACTCGGGCGCGTTGGCCACGATGATCCCGCGCTTGGTCGCCGCGGGCACGTCGACGTTGTCGATGCCCACGCCGGCGCGGCCGATGGCCTTCAGGTTGGTGGCCTTGCCGATCACGTCGGCGGTGACCTTGGTCGCCGAGCGGATCAGCAGGCCGTCGTAGTCGCCGATGCGGGCGTCGAGGTCGAAGCCCTCGGTGTCGAAGGCGGTGTCGACGTCGAAGTGCTCCCGGAGCAGGTCGATCCCGCTGGCGCCGATCTTCTCGGCCACGAGCACGCGGGTCATGCCGCCTGCTTGCGAGCGCTCTGCGCGGGTCATGCCGCCTGCTCCACGACGAAGTCGATGCACCGGGTGAGGGCCCGGACGTCGTCGGGGTCCACCGCGGGGAACATGGCGACGCGCAGCTGGTTGCGCCCGAGCTTGCGGTAGGGCTCGACGTCCACGATCCCGTTGGCGCGCAGCGTCTTGGCGACCGCCGCCGCGTCGACGCTGTCGTCGAAGTCGATCGTGCCGACGACCTGCGAGCGCTTCTCGACGTCGCGCACGAACGGCCGCGCGTACTCGCTGGCGCGCGCCCACTCGTAGAGGTGACCCGAGGACTCCCCGGTGCGCGCGGTGCACCAGTCGAGGCCGCCGTTGCCCAGCATCCAGTCGATCTGGTCGGCCAGCATCAGGAGCGTCGCGACCGCCGGCGTGTTGTAGGTCTGGTCCTTCTTGCTGTTGTCCAGCGCGGTGGCCAGCGACAGGAAGTCGGGGATCCAGCGGTCGGACGCGTCGAGCTGCGCGATGCGCTCCTGCGCGGCCGGGCTCAGCAGCGCCAGCCA
>JAOPZP010000201.1 GCA_025964055.1 Conexibacter sp. | reverse complement strand
ACACGATCGAGATCGGCGCCGTTGACGCCGCGGGCAACGAGCGGCGGGTCACGCGGCCGACGCGATTGCGGGTCGACAATCGGGCGCCGGCGGCGCCGGTCGGGCTCGCCTCACCTGCTCCGACCTCGTCGAGCAACCGCTTCTCCGCCACGTGGTCTCTGCCCGCGGACCAGGGCACGCCGATCGTCGCTGCTCGGTACCGGCTGTGCCAAGCCGGGTCGTGCGGACCGGTGACCAACGCGACGTCGCTGACGTCGGCCACCGATCTTGCGCTCGCGGCCCCGGGCGAGGCGACGCTGCGCGTCTGGTTGGTCGACGAGCGCGGCCACGCCGATCCGGGCAGCGGCGCGACGCTCGCGCTCTCCTACCAGGCGCCGCCCGCGGTCGATCGGACGCCGGCGGCCCCGGCACCTCCGCCCGACCCGTTCGTCGACCCACCGCCCGGAACCACGCTCACCCCACGCCCCACCGCGCCCAGCAAGCGCTCGGCGACGCTCGCGCTCACCACCACTCGCCGCGTTGGGCGGCGCATCACGATCGCGGGCACCCTGACACCACGTGCCGCGACCGGTCGCGTGACCGTGCGCTACGAGGCTCGCATCGGCGACCGCAAGCGCACGATCCAAGCCCGCACGACGCTCCGCAAGGGCCGCTTCTCGCTGAGGCTCACACTCTCCGAATCCCTCGCGCGCCCGCGCGCGGGAACGATCGTCGCGAGCTACGGCGGAGACGCCCACACGCGGTCGGCCTCGCGGCGCGCGACGGTCCGGCTGCCCAGTTAAAGACCCCGGCGCCGTGCGCGCGGCCAGCGCGAGCTGCACCGCTGCAGGGAGCCGAACTGCGGTGGTCGCGACTCGATCGGGCCGCGCGACGCCGCGCGCGGCCCGATCACGAGGTCAGGAGGGGCTTCGGACGACCCCAACTTGCCCGGGCTTCGGCGCCGGCGGCGGCGGCACTGGCAGCGGATTGCTCGTCGACGTTCCGTCGGCCGCGGTGAAGCGAAGTGACTTCGCATTGGGCGGAAGCCTCTCAGCGACGACGTTGTACGAGTCAGCCTGCAATTTCGTCGCCGTGCCGTCCGCATTGATCGCGTCGGCAGTCTCGCCCTCGGGCAGGGCGCCGTCGATCTCCAACCCTTGTCGCGGGTCTCCCTTCAGGATGTGCAGACCCTGGGCAACGACCACCGAAGGGCGAGCACACGAAATCCCGAACCCACCGGTGCGGTCGGGGATCGCGACGCAGACTCGGTCCTTGTGCGGAATGAGCCAGCCGGTCCCGGTGGTGGACGCGAAGGAGCGAATGCCTGCCCTGTCGACGTCGGAGCGCACAGCGATCATGTTGGCGATCTGTGGATCGACCGTGTCGGCATTGGTCGTAGGGCGACCGAGCGCAGGCAGGGCCTCAGCTGGCGTTGCCGCCGGCGCGCCGGGAGCCGCGGTCGCGTCATGAGAGTTGCGCAGCGACGCCGTCACAACAAGAGCGCAGAGCACCGCGACGCCGGCGATCAGGCCGAGCAGTCGCGAACGAAAGCTAAGAGTCATCATGAGCAGAATCCGTAGGGCGTCAGACAGAAGGCGACGGCGGTCAGTCCGAAGGCCCATTCGACAGGGCCGCGCGAAGGAGGAGCCGATGGCGTTTCCTGAGCATCGGGCCAGCGCTGGCACCCGGTCACGACGAGCGACATGCCGATAGCCCATGAGACTCCTGCAGCGGCCTGACGCTACACGCAGCGCTTGCCGAGCGGGATGTGCGCGACGCGCGCGGTGCGCTCGTCGTCGACCCAGATGCGGAGCTTCAGGCACCGCGGGACGGTCGTCAGCACGAACCCGGACCAGAACGTGGCCTTGCTTCGGCCGTAGGAGCTTCCGCCGCGACCGGTTGCACAAGCTCGGAACTCGACGACCCGGTGGCCGTCGCCGATCGCCCGCTCCCCGTCGGGCAACCTCCAGTGGTCGTCGGCGTAAAGCAGCGAGGTCGAGCGCTGGACGGTCGGCGACAGCTCGACGGTGATGCGATGCCCGGCGAGGACGACCGCCGGGTACTTCTGGCCGCCGAACCTGGCGATGGCCTCGGGCGACGAATACTCGCGCGCGCCCACGAGGACGAGCGGCCCGACGACGAGGTTGCCGGCGCTCTTGGAGAACGCAGCCGAGGACTGGTGCCGGCACGTGGCGGGCGCGCCCTCTGGCCGTCTCGGCGCGGCGGCCACCGCGACTCCGGCCACGGTCGTTGCAATCACCAGAGCCAGCAGCGCGCCACGCATGGGCCAACGATACGTCGCTTGAGAACGCTGTGCAATCGGGTTGCGCGGGGAGCCAGCGCCTCCGCCTCGACGGCGACGATCTCGCCGCGGTCTCCTGGGTCAACCCGTGGACCTGGTGCTGAAGGTCGATTCGTGGTCCGCGCACGCTTTCCCGCAACGTGCAGGACTAACCCGAACGCCCGCGAACTTCGGACGTTTTGACGTCCGGCACGGGTCGTACGGTCACGCCGTCCAGTACCCGAGCGCGGGGAAGTCCCATGGCCCTCTGCTTCATCGAACCTCAAGACGCGATTCGCGTCATCGCGGAGTCTGTCGGCCGCGAGGCACGGCGGCAGCTGCTCGGCGAGCTCGTGCGCGCATGGGTGGACGAGATCCCCGAGCGCGAGCTCGACACGCACTACGCCAAGGCCGTCGCCGACCTCGACGAGCACGACCTCTCGATGCTCGCCGCCTGGCACGCGTCGCTGGAGGTCGGTCAGCCGATCGCCAACCGCGACTTCCTCATGAACGTCTACCCGACGCTCGGCGAGAACCGGCGCGAGGCCCTGAAGATCGCCGCCGGGTTCCGCGGCGAAGAGGCCTTCGAGGCCGGCGTCGCCGAAGAGCAGGCGCTCGAGACGGTCCTCCCGCGCCTCTCGCGCGAGCGGTCCGTGGAACTCGCGCAGGAGTGCATCGAGCTCTACCTCTGGGACCGGCTCGGCAGCGACAACTAGGACGCGCGGCGGCGCTACGCCGCCGCGTCGTCAACCCGGCGGATCACGTCGTAGCGGCCCACGCCGTCGCGGCCGTCCATGCGCCACGTGAAGAACGCGCAGTCCAGGCGCAGACGGCCCAGGTCCAGCGTCGTGCCGCAGGCGACCTCGCCGGCCGCGCGACGCGCGTAGTCGTCATCGTCGTTGACGTACAACTCGAGGCCGGCGTGGCGCTGGCGACCGTCGGAGTCATAGGTCGTCGACACGCGCGGATCGGCGACGGTCCGGGCGACCGGCTCGTCGGTCTCGGTGTCGTGGCCGAGCATCACCGCGTGGATCGCCTCGTCGGCGTGCGACTCGGCCTTGGCGCCGCGGACGGCGGTCAGCGTGATCCCGACGTCGCCCTCCAGCCACACGCCGAGCGCCCGGGCGACGCCGAGCTTGTCCCAGTCCGGCGCGCCCCACGAGTGGCCGCGCTGGCCGCGGCCGGTGAACGGCCGCTCCGTGCCGTCGACCGTGACGGTCCCCGAGACGGTCACGAGCTGGTCGTAGCCCTCCATGCCGCCGAGCTTGCCCGCCGGCAGGCCGGCCTCCAGGCGCGCGACGGCCGAGACCGCCTGCAGGTCGAGCGCGAACGCGTGCCGGCCGTCTTCGTCCTCGAAGCGCACCTTCCACGCGCGCAGCGGATCGACGATCTCGGTCTCGACGCCCGCGGCGTGCACGTCGCCCCAGCCGGTGCCCGAGCGCGGGACGCCGCCCTCGGCCCGCACGGCCACCGGCTCGCCGCCGGCGAACAGCAGCGCCAGGCCGCTGGTGACCAGGTCGCCGCCCGACAGCGCACGGCCGATGCGGGCGATGCCGCAGACGTCGGCCCGCGCATCGCTGAACGCGACCGTGATGGCCTCGCTCTCACCCTCGTCCAGCGCGCGGGGCGCCTCGTGCTCGGCGGTGACGCTGCTCAAGGAAGTCTCCTGGGATCGATCTCGGTGGCGGAGCCCTCGACGAAGTCGTCGCCCGGCGCGCCGCGGCCACCCGGACCGCCGCGGCGCCGGCCGGCTCCGGGGATCCCCGGGCTCGGCAGGTCGCCCAGCATGCGCATGCTGAAGCGCCGCACGAGCATGCGGCGGATCACCGCGCGCGTGGGCGGAAGGAGCAGCAGGGCGCCGACGATGTCGCTGCAGAAGCCGGGCGTCAGCAGGAACGCGCCGCCGAAGATGACGAGCACGCCGTCGAGCACCTCACGGGCCGGCATGCGGCCCTCGGCCAGCGCCTGCTGGAAGCGCCGCCACGCCGCGCGGCCCTGAGACCGCATGAGCACGCCGCCGGCGATCGAGTCGGCGATCAGCAGCGCGATCGTCCACAGCGCGCCGATCGCCTGGCCGACCTGGATGATCACGTAGATCTCCAGGATCGGGACCGCGACGAAGAGGAACAGCAGGAGCAAGAAGGGCATCCGGGTCCCAACGTTACGCGGTAGCGGGCGAGCCGGCGCGCGGGCGGCGCGTCGGGCGCTACGCGGGCGTGACGACCGGATCCACGACCACGCCCGGCAGCCGGTGCAGGCCGACCAGCTCGATGAGCCGCTGGATCTGGGGCTGGGCGCCGCGGATGCGCAGGACGCCGCCGGCCTGGCGCAGGCGGCGCGCCACGAGCGCGAGGTCCACCATCAGCGACGGGTCGGCGAAGGCCAGCTCGTGCAGGTCGACGAAGACGGTGCCACCGGCGCGAAACGCCCGGGACAGGGCGGGACGGCGCAGGCTTTGCGTGGACCGATCCTCGTCGCCCGTGCAGCAGATCACCGGGGGGTGTTCGCTGAAGGAGACGATGGTGTCCGCAAGCTACCTCAGCCACAGGGCTAGACTCAAGGTCTATGCCCTCCGTCGAGGATGTCGAAGCCGCTCTCACCAACGTTATCGATCCCGAGCTCGGGCTCGACTTCGTCGAGCTGGGCCTGATCTACGGCATCGAGGTGTCGGGCGGGGACGTGCAGGTGACGTTCTCGCTCACGTCGCCCGGATGCCCGATCGGGCCGCAGGTCACCGAGCAGATCGAGGAGTTCGTCACCGAGCTCGACGGGGTCACCTCCGTCGAGTCGTCCATGACGTTCAGTCCGCCCTGGACGCCCGACCGCATGTCCGAAGACGCGAAGTTCGCACTCGGCTACTAGCCGGGCCACTTCGTCACCTCTCATGCGGTGGGGGCTCGTTCCGGCGGCGATGGCCGGACTGCTGGCGGTTCCGGCGGTCGCGCTCGCCGCCGCCCCGGCCCGCGCGTCCGCACCGCCCTCCCGCCACACGCCGACCACCGGTCGGCTGCTCGTCACGCTGAAGCCGCCGCCGGCCGGCCAGGCGCAGGCCTCGGCCGTCCTCGCCGTCGCCGCCCGCACCGGCGCGCACACCACGCGCCTGTCGATCCCGCAGCTGCGGACCGTCGGCGTCCGCGCCGCCCGCGGGTCGTCGTTGCGCGCGCTCGCCCAGCGCCTGCGCGCCGACCCGCAGGTCGCCGAGGTCCACGCCGAGCAGCGCTTCACGCTGCGCTACGTCCCCAACGACCCCGCCTTCACGTCCTCGGAGCGTGGGGAGAACGGGACGGTGACCGAGTGGTGGGCCGCCCGCGAGGACCTGCCGTCGGCCTGGGACCTGGCCAACGGCGACGGCGCCCGCGTCGCGGTCATCGACACCGGCGCCGACGCCACCCATCCCGACCTCACCAACAAGATCGTCGCCAGCGCCGACTTCGACGGCACGGGCGGCGCGGGGCCGCCCACCGTCGACGAGGAGGGCCACGGCACCCACGTGGCGTCGCTGGCCTGCGCCGAGGCCGACAACGGCGTCGGGATCGCCGGCAGCGGCCTCGGCTGCGACCTGCTGGTCGCCAAGAGCGACCTCAGCGAGGGCAGCGTCGCCCAGGCGCTCATCTGGGCGGCCGACAACGGCGCCGAGGCCATCAACATGAGCTTCGGGACCGACGGCCGCGCGCCCGCGGGCGATGCGTTCATCAAGGCCTTGGAGTACGCCAACGCCAAGGGCGCGGTCCTCGTCGCGGCCGCCGCCGACGACCCGGTGCGTGAGCAGGGTTACCCGGCCGACATCCTGCAGCCGACCGACACCGGCGGCGACCTCAGCCGCAACTTCGGCCTCAGCGTCACCGCCGCCAACGCGGCCGACGACCGCGCGTCGTTTGCCGGCCGCGGCGGGCAGATCTCGATGGCGGCCTACGGCACCTACGGTCCCGGTGGGTCCGCCGGCCTGCTCGGCGCGTTCCCGGCCGCGACCACGGCGCTGGAGCGCGGCGACTCCGCGCTCGAGCAGCGGCCGTGCCATTGCCGCGCCACCTACAACGGCGACACGCGCTACGCCTACCTCGCCGGGACCTCGATGAGCGCGGCGGTCGTCAGCGGCGTGGCCGCGCTCATGCGCCACCTCAACCCCGACCTGCCGCCGGCCGACGTCGTGCGCATCCTCAAGCAGACCGCCCGCCGCCCGGTCGAGGCGTGGTCGCCCGAGCTGGGCTGGGGGATCCTCGACGCGGGCGCCGCCGTGGCCGCCGCCCGCTCGGTCGACGCCCACGCGCCGAGCTCGCAGCTGTCGCGCCCGAAGGTCACCGGCCGGTCGATCCTGCTGCGCTGGCACGGCGCCGACGACGGCGTCGCGGGCGTCGTGGCCTCCGGCATCGATCACTTCGAGGTGTGGCGTTCGGCCGCCGGGCGGCCTGCGCGCCGGATCTCCACGACCCGCGCGCACACGCTGCGGCTGCGCGGCGTGCGCGGCCAGCGCTACGGCTTCTTCACCATCGCCGTCGACCACGCCGGCAACCGCGAGGCGCCCCCGGCCAAGGCCGACGCCAGCGTGCGCGTGGCCCGGCACTAGGCCGCGCGGCCGCCTCGGCACCACCGCACCTCGTTGCTCGTCCTCGTCCTCAAGCTGACGCTCGCGCCCACGCTGGTCGCGACCGCCACGCGGGTCGCCCGCCTCCTCGGGCACCGCGCCGGCGGGCTCGTCGGCGGGCTGCCCGTGGTCGCCGCGCCGGTCGTCCTCATCTACGCGGTCGAGCAGGGCGACGCCTTCGCCCGCGACGCCGCGGCCGCCGGAGCGCTCGGGCTCATCTCGCTCGTCGGGTTCTGCGTGGCGTACGCGGCGGTCGCCCGCCGCGCGGGCTACGTCGCGGCGCTGGCCGCCGGCTGGCTGGCCTTCGGCCTCGCCACCGCGCTGCTGTCGGCGATCGAGCCGCCCCTGGCCGTCAACGTCGCGCTCGCCCTGCTGGCCATCGGCGCCGCGGCGTGGCTGCTGGCGCGCGCGACCGCGGGCGCCGCACCGCTGCCGCCGTCGCAGACCGGCGACCTGCTCGCGTGGCGGCTGGGCATCACCGCCGCGCTCGTGCTCGGCCTCACGGCCGCCGCGCACGGGCTGCCGGCGCATCTCGCGGGGCTGCTGGCGCCGTTTCCGATCATCACCGCGGTGCTCGCGGGGTTCACCCACGCGCACGCCGGGTCCGAAGCCGCGGTCGAGCTGCTGGGCGGGCTCGTGCCCGCGCTGGTCTGCTTCCTGGCCTTCTTCGCGGTGCTCGCCGCGACGCTCACCGCGCTCAGCGGACCCGTCGCGTTCGGCCTGGCGACCGTTGCCGCGCTGGGCCTCTGGGCCTGCCTGGTCGCGGCGACGCGTCGGCCGCGCTAGACCACGGGCGCCCGCTCGCGCCGCGCGCCGTTGGGCGATGATCGCGCCGGAGCGGTCCGCCGCCGCGCGAGGGCGACCAGCTCGGCCAGCGAGGCCTCGATGCCGTCGGCGATGCGGTTGATGTCGGGCAGCGCGTCGTAGTCGCCGAGCAGGCCGAAGTTCATCTGGCCGTTGTAGGACATGATCGCGATCGCCAGCGCGTGGTCCTTGGGCAGGAAGGCGACCGGGAAGACGTCGTTCATCTCGCGGCCACGTACGTAGAGCGGCAGCTGCGGCCCGGGCACGTTGGTGACGATCAGGTTGAACAACCTGGTCGAGAAGTTCAGCCGCGACGCCTGCGCGAGGATCGTCGGCGGCGCGAAGCTCTGCACCCCGGCCAGCACCTCGGCGCCCACCGCCTGCTTGGACTCCTTCAGCCCGTCCATCGACGCCTTCACCGCGCGCAGGCGCGCGATCGGGTCGTCGATGTAGACCGGCAGCGGGCCGCGCATCGCGGCGATTTGGTTGCCGAGGTTCAGCTGGCTGGAGCTCGCGCGCGTGGAGACCGGCACGAGCGCCCGCAGCTCCAGGCCCTCGGTGCGCACGCCGCGCGAGTGCAGCCAGTCGCGCAGCGCGCCGCTGACGACGGTCAGCACCACGTCGTTGACCGTCCCGCCGAAGGCGTTCTTGACCAACTTGAAGTCGTCGAGGCGGTTGCGCACGACGGCGTAGCGGCGGTGCGGGCCGATCGGAACGTTCAGCGGCGTCTCGGGCGCGGGGTTCAGCCCGGCCCAGGCGACCTCGCCGACGCCCTCGGCCGCGACGCTCAGCGCGCGCAGCGTCGCCTGCGGGTTGCGGACGATCCCCAGCGCGCCCGCGACCGCGCCGGCGGCGGCCTTCGCCAGGCCGATCGCGCCACCGGCGACCAGCTCGACGCCGGTCGGCTCGGGGTGGGGCTGCCACGGCTCGTCGGGATGGGGCGGCTCGACCGGGACGGGGGTGAGGTCGAACATGACCGTCGCCAGGTCCACGCCGGCGATGCCGTCGATGAGCGAGTGATGGGTCTTGCTGATGATGGCGAAGCCACCGTCGTCGAGGCCCTCGATGATCCACATCTCCCAGAGCGGCTTGGAGCGATCCAGCTGCTGGGACATGATCCGCCCGACGAGGTTCATGAGCTGCTCCTCGCTGCCGGGCGAGGGCAGCGCGGTCTGGCGCACGTGGTACTCGAGGTTGAACGTGGGGTCGTCGACCCACAGGGGGCGGCCGGTCTCCAGCGGCGGCTGCGCGAGGCGCTGCCGGTAGCGGGGGACCAGGTGCAGGCGCGTGCGGACGTGGTCGAGCATCTCCTCGAACCGCGGCGGCGGACCCTCGCACAGCACGATGCCGCCGATGTGCATGTGCGACGCCGGACCCTCCTGGGCCAGGAAGGACGCGTCGACTGCCGTCAGCCGATCCAGATGCTGCTGTGCCATCCCAGACTCCCCGATTGCGCTCGACTCGTGCGGAGCCTACTCGCGGATCACGGCCAATGCAGGGGGTTCAGTTGCGCGCCCCGACGCCCTTGGCGATCTCCCAGCGGCGGAAGCGACCACCGGCGTGCGGGTCCAGCGGCGGCAGCGGCGCTCCCGCCCCCTCGCGCATCCCGTCCAGCAGCTCCAGGAGGGCCTCGCCGGCGCTGCGTCGCGGCTCCCAGCCGAGCTCGGTCCGGGCGCGAGAGGTGTCCATGATCGGCACGCCGAGGGCGAGGTCCAGCCAGCCGCTGGGCGTCGGCTGCAGGTGCAGGCGCCACGTCAGGTCGGCGGCGGCGCGCAGCACGCGGGCGGGCACCGGGACCGGCCGCGCGCCGAGCAGCCGACCGAGCTCGTCGGGATCGAGGACCGGGTCGGCGGCGATGTTGTAGGCCCCGTGCACGTCGCGCTCGGCGATGACGCGGCGGTAGGCGTCGGCCACGTCGTCGGCGTGCACCGCCTGGAAGACCAGGCGCGCGGTGCGCGGGACGACCGGCAGCAGCGCGCGGTGCAGCAGGGCGTTGGGCAGGAACGGGCCGGCGAACAGCCGGCGGATCTCGCTCGCGGCCTCGCGCTGGAAGATCAGGCCGGGGCGCAGGCGCACCACCCGCATGTGGGCGTGCGCGGCCTCGAAGCCGTCGAGGATGCGCTCGACCTCGGCCTTGTGGCGCGAGTAGAACGAGGTCGGGATGCCGCCGGTCGGCCAGGACTCGTCGACCGCGCGGTCCTTCGGGCCGGGGGAGTAGGCGCCGATCGAGGAGGCGTAGACCAGGGCGCCGGCGCCCGCGTGGGCGGCCGCCTCGAAGACGCGCCGCGAGCCGTCGACGTTGATTGCGCGCGTGACCGACTCGTCGCGCGAGGGCTGGATCGCCCAGGCGAGGTGGACGACGGCGTGGACGCCCTCGAAGAGCGGGGCGAGGTCGTCGCGCACGACGTCGGCGGTGCGCCACGTGACCTTGGGCAGGTCCTGGGCCGGACGGCGGCGGGCGATCCCGACGATCTCCCGGACGCTCTCGTCGTGCTGGAGGGCCCGCAGCAGCGCGGATCCCATGTTCCCGGTGGCTCCTACGACGGCGACCTTCATCGTGCGTTCGATCGTGCCCGGTACCGTGCCAGGGCACTCCATGGACTGTCTGCCGCCCCGAGATGCCTGACGTCGACGCGCCCGACGGCCCGGACGCGTCGTCGCCGCCTGCCCCCGACGACGGCGGCGGCAAGCTCTCGGTCAAGTTGCTGGTCGTCGCGCTCGTCGGCCAGCTCGCGCTCTTCGGCGGGCTGATCGCGCTGACGCTGCACGGCTTCCCGTTCCTGGGCGGCGGCGACCACGGCGCCAAGCAGCAGCCGACCAAGCGCGGCTCGGTCCCGGTCGCGACCGTCAACCGCTTCGACGGCGCGCGCGCGATGGCGACCGCCAAGCTCCAGGTCGACGCCGGCCAGCGCCCCGCCGGATCGCCCGTGCTCCGCCGGGTCGCCGATCAGTTGCGCGCCCAGCTGCCCAACGGGCACTTCGAGCCGGTCCCCGCGCACCCCGGCCTGCGCAACATCGTCGGCGATCTGCCGGGCCCCGGCCCGGTCATCGTCATCGCCGCGCACTACGACAGCGAGTACCACCCGAAGGGGTTCGTCGGCGCCAACGACGCCGCGGCCGCCGTCGGCGCGGTCGTCGAGCTCTCGCGCGTGCTGGCCAAGCTGCCGCGCACCGCGGTCTCGCCCGGGATCCGCTTCGTCCTCTTCGACGGGGAGGAGGAGGCCGCGCCGACCCAGGACTTCTACCGCGACGCGCTGCGCGGCTCGAAGTCCTACGTCCAGCTGCATGCCGAGGAGGTCGGCGCGCTGCTCCTGCTCGACTACATCGGCAACAAGGGCGTCCGCCTGCCGCGCGAGGCGAGCTCCACCTCGTCGCTCTGGGACGAGGTCCGCAGGGCTGCGAAGAACGTGGGCGTCGGCGACGTGTTCCCGGCCGGCGCGTCGGTCGGGATCCTCGACGACCACACGCCGTTCCTGCGCGCCGGCATCCGGGCGGTGGACTTCATCGACTGGAGCTATCCCTACAAGGACACGGTGCAGGACAGCTACGACAAGCTCTCGATCGCGAGCGTCGACGCGGTGGGCGAGGCGATCGTCGAGCTGATCCGCACTTGGCCGTCATAGGGCGTTGAGAGGGCGTTTACCTCCTACAATCGTCGCCGATGGCCGCCACTGTCGAGAAGCTCCTCCTGGCGGCCCCGCGCGGATACTGCGCCGGGGTCGATCGCGCCGTGCAGACCGTCGAGCGTGCGCTCGAGCTCTACGGCGCGCCGGTGTACGTCAGAAAGGAGATCGTGCACAACAAGCACGTCGTCGAGCAGCTGCGCGAGCGCGGCGCGATCTTCGTCGACGAGCTCAACGACACGGTCCCCGCCGGCGCCACCACCGTCTTCTCCGCCCACGGCGTCTCGCCGGCGGTCCACGCCGACGCGCAGCAGCGCGGGCTGCAGACCATCGACGCGACCTGTCCGCTGGTGACCAAGGTCCACCGCGAGGCCGTGAAGTTCGCCTCCGAGGGCTACACGATCGTCCTCATCGGCCACGCCGGCCACGAGGAGGTCGAGGGCACGATGGGAGAGGCGCCGGAGCACATCGTCCTGGTCGAGACCGAGGCCGACGTCGACGCCCTCGTCGTCCCCGACGCCCAGAAGATCGCCTACATCTCCCAGACGACGCTGTCGGTCGACGAGACCCGCGCGATCATCAACCGCCTGCGCGAGAAGTTCCCCGCCATCACCGGTCCGCGCACGGACGACATCTGCTACGCCACGACGAACCGCCAGGCGGCCGTCAAGCAGATGGCCGGCCACTGCGACCTGCTGCTGGTCATCGGCTCCAAGAACTCGTCGAACTCCAACCGGCTCGTGCAGGTCACGCGCGAGCTCGGCACCGAGGCGCACCTCATCGACGACGTCTCCGAGGTCGACGAGGCGTGGCTGGAGGGCAAGCGCGTGGTCGGCATCAGCTCGGGCGCCAGCGCGCCCGAAGAGCTCGTGCAGCGCCTCGTCGACTTCTTCCGCGCGCGCGGCGCGCGCGAGGTCGAGGAGTTCCAGGCCGTGCAGGAGGACGTCCGCTTCAT
>JAOPZP010000613.1 GCA_025964055.1 Conexibacter sp. | reverse complement strand
GCTGATGCCGAACCCCAGGTTGCAGACGTCGCCGGCGCGGAACTCCAGCAGCGAGCGGCGCGCGATCATCTTGCGCACGTCCAGCGCCGCGGGCGGGGCGGCGGTCGCCGGCCGGCGCAGCGCGCCGGCGTAGTAGGGCGAGTAGCCGGTGGCGTAGGTCTGCGTCTGGTCGGGATCGACGTAGACGTAGTCGATGAGCGCGCCGGGGACCTTGACGGCGCGCATCGGCAGCGTGCCGGCCCGCGCCAGCCGGTGCACTTCGGCGATCACGATGCCGCCGCTGTTGCGGGCGGCCATCGCCATGGCCAGCATCTCGCCCTGCACCGCCTCGTCCTCCATCGTGAGGTTGCCGTCCGCGTCGGCGGTGCTGCCGCGGCTGACGGCCACGTCGATGGGGAACGCGTGGTAGAGCAGCCACTCGCGACCGCGCAGCGTGACGACCTCGACGAGGTCCTCGGTGGTCCGCGCGTTCTGCTTGCCGCCGGTGTGGCGGGGGTCGACGTAGGTGTCGAGCCCGATGTGGGTGACGAGGCCGGGGCGCCCGCCGGCGATCTCGCGGCACAGCAGCGACAGGACGCCCTGCGGGAAGGAGTACGCCTCGATCTCGCCGGCCTCGACGAGCGCGCCGAGGCGCGGCTCGTTGCCGATGTTGGAGCCGATCGTGCGGCGCATCAGGCCCGGCAGCGCCAGCTGCGAGAAGCCGCGGTCGGCGAAGTCGCCGACGCCGACCACGCGCACGGTGGTGAGGTCCCGCGGCCGGCCCTCCGCGCGGAAGACCTCGGCCAGCGCGTCGATGAACCGCTGCGGGACGGCGTGCCCGGCGCCCGAGCCGCCGACGATGATCGTGGCGCCGTCGGCGACGAGCCGGACGGCGTCGTCGACCTCGATGACGCGGGTCATGCGCGCGCTCACGGCATGTACCCGCCGCAGTTGGGGTTCAGGGTCTGGCCGAGGAACAGCGACGAGGCGTCGGAGAGGAGGAAGACGGCGGCCTCGGCGATCTCGGGCGGAGTGCCGAACCGGCCCAGCGGGAGCTCGGCCATGCGCCTGCGCCCGACCTCACCGTCCATGACCTGCGCGCCCATGTCGGTGACCACGACGCCGGGCGCGATCGCGTTCGCGCGGATGCCGCGCGGACCGAACTCGCGCGCCAGCGACTTGGCGAGCGCGATCACTCCCGCCTTGGCGACGCTGTAGTGGGCGACCCCGGCGAAGCCGATCTGCCCCAGGCGGGAGCTGATCATCACGATCGATCCCGAGCCGCCCTCGAGCATGCCCGGCAGCACGGCCTGGCTGCACGCGAACGCCGCGGTCAGGTCAGTGCTCAGCACCTCGTTCCACTCGGCGTCGGAGATGTCGAGGAACGCGCTCTGCGGCATGATCCCCGCGTTGTTGACGAGCCCGTGGATCGGGCCGAGCTCGTCGTGCACCCGGGCGACCATCGCGCGAGCCTGGCCGGTGTCGGCGAGGTCGGCGGCGAACGTGGCGGCGCGGCGGCCGAGCGAGCGGACCTGATCGGCGACCGCCCCGGCCTCGTCGGCCTGCTCGTGGTAGGCCACGGCGACGTCGGCCCCCGCGCGTGCGGCGCGCAACGCGATCGCCGCGCCGATGCCGCGGCTGGCGCCCGTGACGAGCACCAGCCGTCCGCTCAGCGAGCCGTCCGGCACCGCGGCGACGGCACCGCCCACCGTCTGCGTCTCATTCATCCGACCCTCCGCGCTGTGTGGAAAACGATTGCCACGATGGCCCGGGGCAACGTACCAGGTTGCCCGGAGGCGGGCAACAGGTGTGCCCGAAGGCGCCGAGCGCGGGGGCAGCGGTCGTGCTGGCGCACGCTCGCCCCCGCAGCCCGGAGCCCGTCACTGCGAAGATGATCGGATGGCCGCCAAGGATCGACGCGTCACGCCACCCAAGTCGCCGACCCTGGGCGTCGGTCGCACCGTCCTGCGCGATCAGGTCAAGACGCTTCTGCTGGATCGCATCCTGTCGGGCGTCTACGCGCCCGGTGATCGCCTGATCGAGACGCGGATCGCACAAGAGCTCGGGACCAGCCAGGCGCCGGTGCGTGAGGCGCTGCGCGAGCTCGAGCTCCTGCGGTTCGTCGAGTCGGCCTCCTTCCGCGGAACCTGGGTGCGGGAGGTCAGCGACGACGAGCTCATCGAGGTCTTCCCCATCCGCGCCGCGCTCGAGGAGATCGCCGCCCGCGAGGCGGCCAAGCGCCTGAACGGGGACGTCGCCGCCCTGGAGGCCGAGATCGAGGGCATGGCCAACGCGCGCGACGTCCGCGAGCAGGTCGAGCACGACGTCCGCTTCCACCGGCTGATCGTCGAGGCGTCCGGGAACTCCCGGCTGATGGAGGTCTGGGACTCGCTGCAGGTCGACGCGCGCACGACCATCACCGCGCTCGGCACCGGCCTTCCCCCTGAGAAGGCGGCGGAGCTGCACCGGCCCATCCTGGAAGCGCTGCGACGCAAGAGCGCCAAGGCGGCGGGGCGGGAGATCCGCGGTCATGTCGAGATGTTCGGCAAGCTCCTGATCGAGCAGCGCGGGCACCGCAGCTGAGGCGGGCGCGCCCGCCGGTCAGTCCCGGTACCAGCCGAGCGCCGGTGCGGGGATGGCCCCGACCCGTTCGCGCCACGGCCGCGCACGGCGCCGCGCCGCGGCCGCCATGCGCGCGAACATCGGCACCGACTCCTCCCGCAGCGCGCGCACCGACGCCTCCGCGTCGGCCACCAGGCCGGGATCGAAGAGCGTCCGCCCGACGATGAAGCCGCTGGCCCCGGCGGCGCACGCCTCCTCGATCTGCCCGATCAGGATCTCGGCGTCAGCGCCCCCGCCCAACAGGACCCACGGGACCTCCGGACCGCACGCGCGGTCGACGTCGGCGCACGCAGCCGCCGAGCCGGGGTACTGCAGCTTGAGGATCTCGGGGCGGAACCGAGCCAGCTGGGCGGCGGTCTCGGTCACCAGCTCCGAGAACCGCTCCGGGGACAGCTCCTCGCGGTCGCGCGGGTAGACGATGGGCTCGAGCACCAGCGCCACCCCGGCCCGGCGGCAGGCACGGGCCACCTGCTCGACGACCTCATCCTGATGGCCTCGCTGCTCTGGCACGTCGGGGCGGTAGGGCAGCAGCAGCTTGCAGCCGCAAGCCCCGAGGGCGGCCGCCTTCTGGGGATCCCATCCGGGGAGCAGGCTCGTCCGGCGGATGTCCCCTCCGTCGCCGTACCCCTGCGCCTCCAACGGCACGACGAGCCCCGTGCGGCGGGGCACCGCGCCGGCAGCGAGGGCCTGCGCCGCCGAGAACTCGGCGTCCAGCAGCACCACGCTCGCGGCCGGGGCCAGGACGCTCGCGATACGCACCTTGAGCTCCGTGAGCGCTTCCGGGCTCGGATCGGGAAGACCGCGCCTGCGCAAGGCGACCGACAGGGAATCACGGTGGTCGACGGCGGCGCCGACCACCACCCCGTCGTCGCCGGCGATCTGGTCCACGGCACGCGCCCGGGATGCCGTCCAGGTTGATCCGGAGCTCATGGCAGGCAGCATAATCGAGAATCGATGAAATGGATGGCCGCGTCGCCGGGATGTCACCAGCCGGTGAACGTCCGACGATGACCCACCTTTCTGGGTATCAACACGAGCATCATGATCCCTCCTCGCCTCTGGGTCGGTGCCGCCGTCGTGCTCGCGGCCATGTCGTTCGCCGCGGCGCCGAGCCTCGCCGCCTCCCCCGCGCCCGTGCGCCACGTCTTCGTGATCGTCCTCGAGAACGAGGATGCCGCCGCGACGTTCGGCCCGCAGTCGCCCGCGCCGTACCTCGCCACGACGTTGCGCGGCCAGGGCGCGTTCGTGCCCGGCTACTACGGCATCGGGCACAACTCGCTCGGCAACTACCTGGCGCTGGTCAGCGGCCAGGCGCCGAACCCGGTCACGCAGGCCGACTGCCCCGTGTTCACCGACGTGCTCCCGGGCACGCCCGCCGCGGACGGTCAGGTCGTCGGGCAGGGCTGCGTCTACCCCGCGGCGGTCAAGACGGTCGCCGACCAGCTCGAGGCCAAGCGCCTCACCTGGAAGGGCTACATGGAGGACATGGGCGACGACCCTGCGCGTGACGGCGGCACGACCTGCGCCCACCCGGCCCTCGGCACCCCGGACCTCACGCAGCAGGCCAGCGCGACCGACCAGTACGCCACGCGGCACAACCCCTTCGTCTACTTCCACTCGATCATCGACCGGCCGTCGTGCGCGGCCAACGACGTCCCGCTCCCGGCGCTCGGCGCCGATCTCGGGCGCGCCGCCACGACGCCGAACCTCAGCTTCATCACCCCGGACCTGTGCCACGACGGCCACGACGCGACGTGTGCCGACGGCGGCCCCGGCGGCCTGCCGGCGGCCGACGCGTTCCTGCGGACCTGGGTGCCGCGCATCACCGCGTCGCCGGCCTTCCGGCGCGACGGCCTGCTGCTGATCACCTTCGACGAGGCCGGCTCGGACTCGACCGCGTGCTGTGGCGAGCAGCCGGGGCCCAACACGCCGGCACCGGGCGGGCAGTCCGGTGGACCGGGCGGCGGGCGCACCGGCGCGGTGCTGCTGTCGCCCTTCATCCAGCCCGGCACGACCAGCTCCTACGACTACAACCACTACAGCACGCTGCGCTCCATCGAAGACATGTTCGCGCTCTCCCATCTCGGCTACGCCGGGGCCTCGGGGCTGCGCCCGTTCGGCGGCGACATCTTCACGGCGCGATGACCGGCCACGGCGTCAGCGGGCGGCGCCTCTCGCGCCGCCAGGTCCTCGCCGGCGCGGGCGCCGCCGTGGG
>JAOPZP010000193.1 GCA_025964055.1 Conexibacter sp. | reverse complement strand
GCCACGGCGGCGCGCGCCTGGGCGCCGACGGCCACGACGGTGTCGTAGCCCTCGCCGGCGAGGGCGGTGGCGGCGGCCTGCGCCTCCTGGGGGCCGTCCACGCGGAGGACCTCGGGAGCGATGTTCGGCGTCCGCATGGCGCGCACCATGGCGGCGTCGGGCGCGTCGGAGCCGGCGAGGATGGCCACGCGGGACACGGACGGGGCTGCGGCGCGATCCTGGGATGCCGCGGTGCCGGCGCAGCCCGCCAGCACGATGGCCAAGAGCGCACTGCGCGCCAGGAGGGAGGGAGAACGAAGGGCGAAGGGGAGGGTCATACGTACCAGCGTACTACGTATTACCCCGCAGGTCGAGGCCCGGCGTGCTGAAGTCCGGGCATCGCCTCGAACTCCCGCAGCTCCCGCCCGGTCACCGGGGCACCGTCGCGCAGCGCGCGCAAGGTCACGAGCATCGACGTCGCCAAGCGGGCCGGCGTGTCGCAGACGACGGTCTCGCTCGTGCTCTCCGGCAAGGGCGTCGGCCGGATCTCCGACGCCACGGCCGAGGCGGTGCGCCGGGCCGCACGCGACCTCGGCTACCGCCCCAACGCCGCCGCACGCGCGCTGCGCTCGGGCTCCGCCGCGGCCGTCGGGCTGGTCGTCCGCGACGTCACGCATCCGTTCTTCGGGCGGACGCTGCGCGGCGCCCAGCGCGCCGCCCGCGAGATGGGCCACGTCGTCGTCCTCATCGACGACAACTACGGGGCCGGTGTGGCCGACGGGGCGGTCGAGATCCTGCGCGAGGGCGCCGTCGACGGGTTCCTGTTCTTCGCCACCGACCCGCCGGCGTCGCTGCGGGCGCCCGGCGCGCCGCCGTATGTGCTCGTCGAGAACGAGCAGAGCCGGTCGCCGTTCGTGCGCCTGGACGTGGAGACCGGCACCGATGCGGCGCTCGCGCACCTGCACGACCTGGGGCACCAGGAGATCGGCTACGTGCGCTCGGTCGTCGGCGGGCAGACGTTCGACCGCCGCCACGCGCGCTGGGAGGCGCACCTGCGCGCCCACGGCCAGGATCCGGCGCGCCAGGTCACGGTCTTCAGCGCCTTCGACGCCGAGAGCACGATCGCCGCCGGCCGCGAGCTGCTCACCCACCCGCGGAGGCCGACGGCGGTCCTGTGCGACGACGACGTCCTGGCCTGCGGCCTGCTGGCGGCCGCCGACGCGCTGGGCGTGCGCGTCCCCGCGGAGGTCGCCGTCGTCGGCTTCGACGACCTCGACATCGCGCGCCTGAGCCACCCGCCGCTGACGACCGTCCACTTCGACCCCGAGGCCCTCGGCGCCGCAGCCTTCGAGCTCCTCTACGCCCGCCTCCAGGGCAAGCGCCCGCGCAACCGCGTCCTGCCGTCGGAGCTGGTCGTGCGCGGGTCCACCGTCGCCCCGGGGCCCGGGTAGGTTCCGTCCATGGAGATGACGAGCACCGTCGCCGACCTGATCCGCCGCAGCGCGCGGCGCTGGCCGGAGCGGATCGCGCTGCACTTCGGGGAGCGGCGCTGGACCTACGAGGAGCTCGACGACGCCACCAGCCGCGTCGCGGCGCGCCTGCTGGAGCTCGGGCTGGCCAAGGGCGACCGCGTCGCCGCGCTGGGCACCAACTCCGACGCGTACCTCCTGCTGTACCTCGGCTGCGCCCGCGCGGGGCTCGTCCACGTCCCCGTCAACTACAACCTGGTCGGCGCCGAGCTGTCCTACATCATCACCCAGTCCGGGAGCACGGCGCTGTTCGCCGACCCGGCGCTGCAGCACGCGATCGACGCCGTCGCCGGCGACCTCGGCGCCGTGCAGCACCGCGGCACGCTGCGCGACGGGATCGACGCCAACATCGACGTGCTGGACTGGGCGCTGATCGGCGAGGTTCCGGACCTCGGCCACGTCGGCGTGGCCCACGACGACGTCGTGCAGTTGTTGTACACCTCGGGCACGACGGCCGCGCCGAAGGGCGCGACGATGACCCACCGGGCGTTCGTCCACGAGTACGTCTCGTGCGTCGTGGCGCTCGACCTCGACGCCGCCGACGTGCCCCTGCACCCGCTGCCGCTCTACCACTCGGCGCAGATGCACGCGTTCCTGATGCCCTACCTGATGCTGGGCGCGACCAACCACGTCGTCGAGAAGCCCGACCCGGCCGACATGCTGCAGCGCATCGAGCGCGACGCGATCACCGCGCTCTTCGCGCCGCCGACCGTGTGGATCGCCGTCTCCGAGCACCCCGACTTCGCCACGCGCGACCTGTCGGCGCTGCGCAAGGCCTACTACGGCGCGTCGATCATGCCCGTGCCGGTGCTCGCCCGGCTGCGCGACGCGCTGGACGGCGTCGGCTTCTACAACGCGTTTGGGCAGTCCGAGATCGGTCCGCTGGCCACGGTCCTGCGCCCCGAGGAGCACGACGCGCGCCCCGACTCGGCCGGCCGCCCGGTGCTGTTCGTCGAGGTCAAGGTGGTCGGCGACGACGGCCTCGAAGTCCCGGCCACCGGCGGCCAGGGCGAGGTGCTCTACCGCTCGCCGCAGCTGTGCACCGGGTACTGGGACAAGCCGGAGGAGACCGAGGAGGCGTTCGCCGGCGGCTGGTTCCACTCCGGCGACCTGGTGCGGATCGACGAGGAGGGCTTCATCTTCGTCGTCGACCGCGTCAAGGACGTCATCAACACCGGCGGCGTGCTCGTCGCCAGCCGTGAGGTCGAGGACGCGCTCTACTCCCACCCGGCGGTCGCCGAGGTCGCGGTGATCGCGACGCCGCATCCGCGCTGGATCGAGGCGATCACCGCCGTCGTGGTCACGCGAGAGCCGGCCACCGAGGAGGAGCTGCTGGCGCACGCGGGGAAGCACTTGGCCCCGTTCAAGCTGCCCAAGGCCGTGCACTTCGTCGACGCGCTGCCCAAGAACCCGTCGGGCAAGCTCCTCAAGCGCGAGCTGCGCGAGCGCTTCGGCGGCGACGCGTCGGCCGTCGGCCGTTAGCCGTCGCCGCCACCCCCCGTGGGTCGACGGGCTCTCGGGCTAACCCCCGGGCCGGACGCCGGGTGGCGGCATGGTCGCCGCGGGCCGCCGCCGCGACCATGGACCCCATGGCCACGCACCTCGCACCGACCCTGCACCGCCTCGACGCGCCCGCCGCCCGGATCCTCCCCAGGCCCGCCCAGGTCGGCCGCGACGCCCTCTACCTCCTCACCGGCCTGCCGGCCGGCATCGTCACGTTCACCGTCCTGATGACCGGCCTCGCCCTCGCCGCCGGCCTGCTCGTCACGGTGCTCGGCGTCCCCGTGCTCCTCGGCACGCTCTACGCCATGCGGGCGATCGGCGACGTCGAGCGCCGGCGCGCGGCCTGGCTCCTCGGCACACCCGTGACCCGCCGCGATCGTCGTTGGTCGGGTGGCCTCTGGCGGCGCACCATGTCGGCCTGTGCCGACGGCGGCGCGTGGCGCGACGCCACGTGGAGCCTCATCCTGCTGCCGATCGGCATCGCCGGCTTCACCGCCGTGGTCGCCCTCTGGAGCGCCGCGCTGGGCCTGCTGACGTCGCCGCTGTGGTACTGGTCGCTGCCGCAGAACGATCCACAGGACGTCGCCGTCCTGCGGTTCCTCGACAGCCACGCGCTGACCCCGTCGCTCGCACGCGTCGGTGCCGGGCTCCTGCTGATCGGCGTCGCCGCCTGGTGCTGCCGCGGCCTGTCGGTCGGCACGGCCCGCGCCGCTCGGGCGCTGCTGCAGAACTAGCGGTTCGCGCCGACCCAGTCGTCGACCTGCTGCCAGCGCTCGTAGAGCCAGGCGATCAGCGCGTCGCGCTCGGTCGGCACCTCGTCGGCGCCGAAGCGCCAGAACTGCACGCCGACGGTGCCGCCGACCAGCCCGCCGCGCCAGATGTCGGAGATCAGCTCGAAGCCGTCGAGCCCGACGTGCGCGCAGAACACCACGTCGGTCCCGCGGGCGGCCTCGAGCAGCGCGATCGGCCCGCCCAGGCGCGGCGGCAGGATGTGGTGCAGGCCCCGCGCGCGCTCGGCCAGCTCGGGCTGGCGCTCGGCGATCAGCGCCTGGGCGCCGGCCAGCTTCTCCGGCGTGAACCGCGTGCCCTCGGGATAGATCAGCACGCCCTCGTGCGGGTCGAGGTCGATCGCCAGCTTGCGCAGGTCCTCGAGCTCGCGCACGGTGTCGCCGGAGCCGCGGCGCACGAAGTTCGTCGGCACCCACCGGCCGCCGATGTCGATCGTCGGCAGCATCTGCAGCTCGCGCTTGAGCACGAAGCGCAGGCCCATGTCGTGGGCCTTGCCGACCAGGGCGTCCGGCAGCGTGTTGTCGATGATGCTCGCGTGGCGCATCAGGATGAGCACCGGTCCGGGGGCGACGTCGTCGAGCCCCCGCACGTCGAACGTCAGCCCGAACAGCCGCTGCACGCCGCGCAGGTGCCCGCCCGCCCACAGCTGGCGCAGGCGGTAGACGCGGAAGCGGCGCGTGCGCGTGTCGCGCCCCAACGACGCGAGGCCGATCAGCGTCAGCCCGGCGACCCCGCGCAGCTCCCCGAACAGGAACCACCACAACATGGCGACCAGGCGCACGCCGACCCACGGTTTGCGCGCCAGCAGCCACCGCCCGAGGTCGACCGCCGCGGCGGCGACCAGCAGCAGCGGCAGCGTGAGCGTGACGACGGCGAACGCCGCGGCCTCGATGGCGATGCCCTCGGCCCGGCGGGCGAGGCGGGGACCACGAGGTCCGGAGTCCGGCAGGAGTGGTCCCACGCCCGCTGACGCTACTGGCCGGGGCCGCACCGTGCGGCCCCGGCCGGGGGTGGCTCAGTGCGCCATCGCGGGGGCGGCGGCGCCGACCTGCTCGCCCGCCGGAACGCCCGGCCGCAGCAGTCCCGTGCACACCACGGCGGCGACCGCGAAGATCCCGGCCGACCAGTAGAACGCGGTCGTGTAGCCGTGGACCGCGGCCTGCGCGAGCAGCTCGGGGTTCGGCGTCCCCTTGCCGGCGAGGTACGACGTCGTGGCGCTGGCCGCCAGCGTGCTCAGCAGCGCGGTGCCGATCGAGCCGCCGATCTGCTGCATGGTGTTGACCATCGCCGACGCGACGCCCGCATCCTTGGGCTCGACGCCCAGCGTGGCGCTGCTGATCGCCGGGGCGAAGATCAGGCCGAAGCCCAACCCCATGATGATCAGCGCGGGGAAGACGTGGCTCCAGTAGCTGGAGTGCGCGCCGATCCCGGTCAGGTAGATCATGCCGATCGCGCCGAGGACGAGCCCCGTGCCGACGAGCCGGCGGGGGCCGACCTTGGGCAGGAGCTTGGTCTGCGCGGTCGTCGCCGAGAACATGATGGCGAACGTCATCGGCAGGAAGGCCAGCCCGGACTTCACCGGCGAGAAGTTGAGGTTCTGCTGCAGGTAGAACGTCAAGAACAGGAACACGCCGAAGATCGCGATGCCCGACAGGCCGACCGCGAGGTAGGATCCGCCGCGATCGCGGTCGAGGATGACGCGCAACGGCAGCAGCGGGTGCGCGACGCGCTGCTGGAGCCAGACGAAGACGGCGATGAGCACGACGCCGGCGATCAGGAAGCCGATGGTGGTGGGGTTGCTCCAGCTCGTCTGCGCCGCGTGCGAGAAGCCGTAGACCAGCGAGAACAGGCCCCCGGACGCGGTGATCGTGCCGGGGATGTCGAGCTGCGGCTTGTCGACCGGACGCGAGTTGGTCAGCAGCGAGAGCGCGCCGAAGACGGCGATGCCCGCGAACGCGAGGTTCACGTACAGGCACCAGCGCCAGGAGAGGTACTCGGTGAGCAGGCCGCCGAGCAGCAGGCCGGCGGCGGCGCCGCTGCCCGCGATGGCGCCGAAGACGCCGAAGGCCTTGTTGCGCTCGCTCGGTGCCGTGAACGTGGTGGTGAGCAGCGACAGGGCGGCCGGCGCCAGGAGCGCGCCGAACACGCCCTGCAGGGCGCGCGCGCCGACGAGCAAACCGAAGCTCTGGGCGGCGCCGCCGAGGGCCGAGGCGATCGCGAAGCCGATCAGCCCGGCGACGAACACCCACTTGCGGCCGAAGAGGTCGCCGATGCGGCCGCCCAGCAGCAGCAGCGAGCCGAACGCCAGCGCGTAGGCGGTGATGATCCACTGGCGGCTCGCGTCGGAGAACCCGAGGTCGTTCTGAGCCGAGGGCAGGGCGATGTTCACGATCGTCGCGTCGAGGACGACCATGAGCTGGGCGAGGCCGAGGACCGCGAGGATCAGCCAGCGGCGCGCGTGATGGGGATCGGTGGAGTCAGTGGGGGTCATGGGAGAGGGGAAGGGGGAGAGGGTCGAGAGCGGAGGTTGGGACTCCACTTGGGTGTCGGCAGCCTAGCAAAGAACTGGAGAAGTCGTCTCCGCTTTTCGATATCGTGGTGCCCGTGAGCGCGATCACCGAAGCGGCCGACGACCGGCCGCTGCGCAAGGACGCCGAGCGCAACCGCCGGCGCATCCTCGACGCCGCCGGCGAGCTCTTCGCCGAGCAGGGCTTGCACGTCACGCTCGACGCGGTGGCGGCACGGGCCGGCGTCGGCGTGGGCACGGTCTACCGGCGCTTCTCCGACAAGGGCGCGCTGATCGACGCGCTGTTCGAGGTCCGCATCGAGGAGGTCGTCGCGATCGCCGAGGCGGCGCTGCGCCACGAGGACGCGTGGGAGGGCCTGGTCGCGTTCTTCGAGCAGGCGCTCGAGCTCCATGCCCACGACCGCGGGCTCAAGGAGCTCCTCTTCACCACGGCGCACGGGCGCGAGCGCGTCAGCCGCGCCCGCGACCGGATCAAGCCGCTGGTCACCCGCGTCGTCGAGCGCGCCCAGGCGTCGGGCCAGCTGCGCGCCGACGTCGAGGTCACCGACATGCCCGTGCTGCAGCTGATGCTGACCTCGGTCATGGAGTACGCGGGGGACACCGCGCCCGAGGTCTGGCGCCGCGGCCTGGCGATCGTCCTGGACGGGCTGCGCGCCGGTCCGGACGTGCGTGCGATGACGACGCCGGCGCTGACCGACGACGAGCTCGAGAGCACGATGGCCTGCAGCCTGCACACGCACGGCCGCCGCTGAGCGGCCCTGAGCGGCGGTGGGCGGCGGTGGCCGCTGCTAGGGGGCGAGCATCGCGTCGACCGCGTGCGCGAGCTCCTCGCGCAGCGCGGCCTCCGGCACGTCGTCGGCGATCCCGCCCGAGAGCACGAACGACTGCGTGACCAGCAGCAGCGCCTGGGCGAGCACGCGCGGGTCGCCCGCGCGGATCGATCCGTCGGCCTGGCCGTCGGCGACGTCGGCGGAGACCATGGTCACCGCGACGCGCTGCGTCTCGCCCATGCGGTCCAGGACGTAGGGCAGCAGCAGCTCGGGCTCGGCCTCGAGGATCTTGGACATCAACGCGCTCGCCCGCAGGACCTCGACCGACGCGACGATGCGGTGCACCACGCGCGAGCGGCCGTCGCGGCCGCCGACGTTGGCGGCGATGTCGGCCATCGCCGCGCCGAACTCGCGGGTCATCAGGTCGCGCAGGATGGCGTCGACGTCGGGGTAGCGCCGGTAGACGGTCATCCGGCTCACGCCCGCGCGGCGAGCCACATCGGTGAGGGTGGTCCGGCGGATGCCGAAGTCGAGCACGGAGGAGCGGGTGGCGTCGAGGATGGCCCCGGTCGTGGCGTCGGTCACGCCACGAGAGCTTGACGACCCGTCGCGATCAGCGCTTGGACCGCCGGGCGGGCCCGCTCGCGGTCGGCGTCCACCAGGCCGATGCGCGTGCGGCGGTCCAGGACGTCGTCGGCGTCCAGCGCGCCCTCGGCGCGCACCGCGTGCAGCACCTCGACGCCGAGGACGTCGAGGCCGGGGACGACCGGCGCCAGCAGCTCCGGGTCGCCGCCGGCCAGGGCAACCACCGCGGGCGCCTCGGTCCCATGGCGCTCGACGAGCCGCCGCGGGGCCGGGATCGCGGCGAGCGCCTGACGCGACGCGGCGCCGACGAGCGGCAGGTCCCGGGTCCGGCACGGGCCCGCCTGGGCGGTCAGCTTCCCGGCGTCGATCGCCGCGTCGACGGCGTCCTGCGCCATCCGGCGGTAGGTCGTGAGCTTGCCGCCGACGACGCTGACCAGCCCGCCGCCGCCGCGGATGACCGCGTGGCGGCGCGACAGGTCGCTCGTGCGGCCGGAGCCGTCGGGGTCGTCGACCAGCGGGCGCAGCCCGGCGTAGGTCCCCAGCACGTCCGCCCGGGTCAGCGGGGTCTGCAGCGTGGCCGACAGCGTCTTCAACAGGAACGCGATGTCGTGCTCGGGCGCGACGGGGACGTCCGGGATCGGCCCGGGCGCCGGCTCGTCGGTCAGCCCGACGTAGGCGAGGCCGCTGCGCTGGGGGATCGCGAAGACCCAGCGGTGGCGCTCCCCGGGAACCGGGACGTTGAGCGTGCCGCCCAGGCCGCCAAGCGTCCGGAGGTCGACGACGAGGTGCGTGCCGAGGCTCGGCCGCAGGCGGAGGCCGTCGACCAGCTCCCCGGCCCAGACGCCGGTGGCGTTGATGATTGTACGGGCGCGGACGTCGAAGGTCTCGCCGGTCAGCTCGTCGGCCAGACGGGCGCCGTCGCCGTGGAGCTCCACCGCGCCGCAGCGCGTGATGACGCGCGCGCCGTGCGCGGCCGCGGTGCGGGCGAGCCCGACCACCAGGCGCGCGTCGTCCTCGAGCTGTGCGTCCCAGCCGACGATCCCGCCGCGCAGGCCGGCGGATCGCACGCCGGGGGCCAGCCGCAGCACCTCGTCGGCGTCGACCCGGCGCGAGCGCGGGAGGTCGCGCGCGGAGGTCCCGGCCGCGCGGCGCAGGACGTCGCCGAGCGCGAAGCCGATGCGCGTCTCGCGCGCGGCGCGCGTGCCGACCTGTGGCGTCAGCGGGATCACCTGCGTGATCGGGCGCACGAGGTGCGGCGCGGTGCGGGTCAGCAGGACGTCGCGCTCGCGCGCGCTCTCCATCGCGATGCCGAAGGCGCCCTGCGCGAGGTAGCGCAGCCCGCCGTGGACGAGCTTGCTCGACCACCGGCTCGTGCCCCAGGCGAGGTCGCGGCGCTCGACGAGCGCGACGCGCAGCCCGCGCGAGGCGGCGTCGAGCGCCGCGCCCGCGCCGGTCACGCCGCCCCCGACGACGAGCACGTCCAACGGTGCGCCGTCGCGCAGCGCTTCGAGGTCGGCGGCCCGGCGCGTGGCGTTCAGGAGCGGCTGATGTGACATCTGGTCAGTCAATGTAACATCGTCACCGCCCATGAGCCAGACGACCGCCGCCTTCGATCCCGCCGCCCGCTGGGCCGCGCCCAGCGGGGAGCCGCTGGTGACCGACGACCTGCGCGCGCTCCTGCGCCAGGCGTTCGCCCTCGAGGAGGGCGGAGGTCCCGTCGCGTCGCCTGCCGCGGTGGCGCTGCCGGTCGGGCCGTCGGCGCTCGCCGGCGCCGCGCTCGCCGCGACCGAGAGCCGCAGGGCCGGCGAAGCGCTGGTCCTCGCCATGCACCACCCGCCCCGGCGCAACCCCGTCCCGCCGCTCCAGTGGATCGACGGCTTCCGCGA
>JAOPZP010000186.1 GCA_025964055.1 Conexibacter sp. | reverse complement strand
GCCGGCGCTCACGAGGCGGCCTCGGCGGTGGCGGCGGCGCGCGCCGGGCGGGGCCGCGGGTCGCGGAACAGCGCGGGCTCCCAGTTGATCCGGGCCACGCGCCAGCGCGTGCCGCGGCGGCGCAACTCGGTGACCGAGGACGGCGCGACGTCGATGGTCCAGAACGCCTCGTCGGGCACGGCGAGGGCGCAGACGACCGCGGCGCGGATGACCGCCGGGTGCGTGACGACCGTGCGGTTGCCCTCCCCTTCGAGCCCGTCGAGCCAGCGGCGCACGCGGTCCATCACGTCCCGCAGGCACTCGCCGCCGTGCGGCGCGCCCGCCGGGTCGGTCCTCCATGCCAGCACGGCGTCGGGCTGCTCGGCCTCGACCTCGGCCAGCGGCCGGCCGCGCCAGGCGCCGAAGTCCCAGTCGGCGACGGCCGCGTCGGGCACCGCGCCGTCGAGCCCCAGCGCCCGCGCCGTCTCGGCTGTGCATCGAGCCTCGCTGCGCAGGACGGCGCGTGCCTTCGGCAGGTACGCGCGCAGGTCGGCGAGCCGCCGGTCCGCGCCGTCGAGCAGCGGCCCGTCGCCGCCGAACACGGCGCGCCGGGTGTCGGCCGTCGCCGCGTGACAGATGAGGAGGACCCGGAGGCTCACGCCAGGCGGCGCGAACGGGGTGCTGCAGGGTCAGGCGACAACAGGGAAACCTCCTCGGGATATCCGCGTCCCGAACAATTGGGGCTGTCGCGATGGCCGGGTGAAGTTCCTGGCTTCCGGAGCGGCGTCCCGTAGGACGTCCTCCGATCACAGTGGCGCGACCGCGTCGGATTCTCACCGACTTCCCGCAACACCATCGCTTGAACGGGGCGCACAGTACACGCCGGCCGGCGGCGCTGCAACGCGGCGTGTGGCGGCCGGGTTTGGCAAGGTGCCGTGCGTGAGCGAGACCTATCCGCAGCGTGCCTGGACCCTTCCCGACAACGCGACCGAGGTGCTCCTCGTGCGCCACGGCGCGTCGCAGGCGGCGGTCGAGGGCGAGTCGTTCGAGATGCTCGAGGGCCACGGCAACCCGCCGCTGTCGCCCGAGGGCGAGCTCCAGGCGCAGGCCGTCGCGCGCCGCCTCGCCGACGATCCGCCCGACACGCTCTTCATCACCAACTTGGTTCGCACGGCCCAGACCGCGGCGCCCTTCGTGCACCTCACCGGCATGAAGCCGGTGGTCGTCCCGGAGCTGGCCGAGGTGTCCCTGGGCGAGTGGGAGGGCGGCGCGATGCGCGTCCGCGCCGCACAGGGCGACCCGCTCGTCGGGCGGATCTTCGAGGACCAGCGCTGGGACGTCATCCCCGGCGCCGAGCCGATGGAGGCGTTCGCGGCCCGGGTGCGCGAAGGGTTCCTGCGCGTCGTGCGCGAGACCGGCCCCGGCCGCGTCGCCGCGGCGGTCGTCCACGGCGGCGTGATCGGCGAGCTCTGCGCGCAGGCGACGGCCGCGCCGAAGCTCACCTTCGTCCACGCCGAGAACACGTCGATCTCGCGGATCGTGGTGTTCGGGGATGGGCGGTGGCTGCTGCGGAGCTTCAACGACACGGCGCATCTGACGGGGTAGGCGCGCGTTCGAGGACGACGCCCGCCGCGCCTTCCGGTCCGAGAACCAGACCGCCCGTCCGCGGCTCGATCGCCTTGATGCTCGCGCGCATGACGGCTACGCTACGACTGGTTTGGCTGCAGGACCAATCACCGAGACCACTTCGGAGCGCCCCGCCGTCCGGCAGCGCTACGAGCAGATCGCCGACCGGCTGATCGGCGACCTGCGCCGCGGCAGCCTGCGCGCCGGCATGCGGCTGCCCGCCGAGCGCGAGCTGGCGCAGCAGCTCGGCGTCGGCCGCGCATCCGTCCGCGAGGCGCTCGGCGCGCTGCAGGTCCGTGGCCTGCTCGAGACGCGCCCCGGCGCAGGCTCGTTCGTCACGGCCGACGCGCTCGAGCGGCTCGCCGGCGCCGACGCGCTCCCCGCGACCCTCGACCTCCCCGCCGACGCCGGCCCGGTCGCCCTGCTGGAGGCGCGCTCGATCCTGGAGCCCAGCATCGCCGCGCTGGCCGCGACGCGCGGCGGCGCCGACCCCGCCGTGGACGACCTCCTGAGCACGATGGCGGCCTCCGCCGATCCCTCCGACCCCGCCCAGCGCCGCCGCTGGTCCGAGGCCGACCGCCGCTTCCACCGCCAGCTCGCCGTCGCCACCGCCAACCCCGTCCTGCTGGCGATCGCCGACCACCTCGCCGCGCTGATGGACCAGCCGCTCTGGCAGCAGCTGCGCGACGACGCGATCGCGGTCCCGGGCCGCACGACCCTGCAGCTCGCCGAGCACCGGCTCATCGCCGCGGCGGTCGCCGAGGGCGACCCCGAGGCCGCGCGGCAGCACGCCGCCCAGCACATCGACCGCGCGCGCCGGTACATGGCGCTCGACTGACCACCACGCCCAGGAGCCACCACCATGCAGTTCCCCGGCATCATCCCCGCCGCGATCACGCCCTTCACCGCCGACGACCACGTCGACGTCGCGGCGCTGCACACCAACTTGGAGGCCCTGCTCGGCGCCGGCATCGGCGGCCTCGTCGCGACCGGCACCATGGGCGAGGCCGGCCAGCTGAGCGACGCCGAGCGCCGCACGGTCGTCGAGACCGTCGTCACCGCCGCCGACGGCGCGATCCCGGTGATCGCCGGCGTCTCGGCCGGCTCGACCGCCGCCGCCTGCCGCAACGCCGCGGCCGCCCGGGAGGCGGGCGCCGCCGCCGTCATGTGCCTCCCGCCGCTGAACTACCGCGGCACCACGCGCGAGTTCATCGCGTTCTACGCCGCCGTCGCCCACGAGGGCCTGCCGATCATGGCCTACAACAACCCCGAGGCCGGCGGGATCGACCTGACCCCCGCGACGATCGCAGACATCGCCGCGGCGGTCGACGGCGTGGTCGCCGTCAAGGAGTGCTCGGGCGACGCGCGCCGCATCGCCGCGCTGGTCAACGACACCGACCTGGAGATCCTGGTCGGCGGCGACGACTGGGCCCTGGAGGGCTTCGCGGCCGGCGCGACCGGCTGGGTGTCAGGCGTCGCGAACGTCGCGCCGGTCGAGTGCGTCGCGCTGCAGGCGCTCGTCGACGCCGGACGCCTCGCCGAGGCGCGCGCCGTCTACGCCCGGCTGCTGCCGCTCGCCCGCCTCGACATGACCCCCAAGCTGGTCCAGCACTTCAAGGGCGCGATGGACGCGATCGGCCTGCGCGGCGGGCCGACGCGCCCCCCGCGCCTGCCCCTCGACGAGGCCGAGCGCGAGGTGCTCCACGCTGCGGTCGCGGCGCTGCGCGCGCCCGTGTCGGCATGAGGGCGGCTCGCTACTTCTCGGCCGTCGACTCCCACACCGAGGGCATGCCCACGCGCGTCATCACCGGCGGCGTGGCGCCGTTGCCGGGCGCGACGATGCTCGAGCGCAAGCTGCACTTCGAGGAGCACCTCGACGACCTGCGGCTGCTGCTGATGAACGAGCCGCGCGGGCACGCCGCGATGTCGGGGGCGATCCTGCAGCCGCCGACCCGCGACGACGCCGACTGGGGCGTCCTGTTCATCGAGGTCTCGGGGTGCCTGCCGATGTGCGGGCACGGGACGATCGGCGTCGCGACCGTGCTCGTCGAGACCGGGATGGTCGAGGTCACGGAGCCCGAGACGATCGTGGCGCTCGACACGCCGGCCGGCCTGGTCGAGGTCCGCGTCGAGGTCCGCGACGGGCGCGCCCGCTCGGTGACGCTGCGCAACGTCCCCGCCTTCCTCGCCGCGCGCGACCGCACGGTGCAGGTCGACGGCTGGGGCACCATCCCCTATGACATGGCCTTCGGGGGCAACTTCTACGCCATCGTCGACGCGGCCGCCGCCGGCGTGGAGATCGAGCCTGCCGAGGCCGACCGCCTCATCGCCTGCGGCGCCGACATCATGGCCGCCATCGACACGGTCGACCGCCCGGTCCACCCCCTGGATCCGCGCATCGCCGGCTGCCATCACGTGGTCCTGCACGCCCCGGGTCGCGACGGCTCCGACGCGCGCGCGGCCACCTCGATCCACCCCGGCTGGCTCGATCGCTCGCCGTGCGGGACCGGCACGAGCGCCCGCCTCGCGCAGCTGCACGCCCGCGGCGAGATCGGCGTCGGCGAGGCGTTCGTCAGCGAGTCGGTCCTCGGCACGCGGTTCACCGGGCGCATCGTGCAGGAGACGACCGTCGGCGACCTCCCGGCGGTGATCCCCGAGATCACCGGGCGCGCGTGGATCACCGGCATGGGCCAGTACCTCCTCGATCCCGAGGACCCGTTCCCGGCCGGGTTCGTCCTGGGATGACGCACCCCGACGTGGTCGTCGTCGGCGCCGGCATCGTCGGGGCGGCGACCGCCTGGGAGCTGGCGCGGCGCGGGATCGCCACCACGCTGCTCGACCGCGACGAGGTCGCCTCGGGCACGACCGGGCTCGGCGAGGGCAACGTGCTGTGCTCCGACAAGGACGCAGGCCCCGAGCTCGACCTGACGGTCCTCGGGATGGCGGTCTACGACGAGCTCGACGAACGCTTCGGCGCCGTCGCCCGCATCCGCCGCAAGGGCGCGCTGATCGTCCATCCCGACGCGCGGACCTGGGCGGCCGAGCCCGCCCGCGCCCAGCGCCTGCGTGCCGCGGGCGTCGCCGCCGACCTCGTCGACGCCCGCGACGTGCAGGCCCTCGAGCCACAGCTGACCGGCGCGCTGCACGGGGCGCTCCACGTCCCCGGCGATCTGCAATGCGACCCGCGCGCCATCACCCGCGCGCTGGCCGCCGACGCGGCGGTCCTCGGCGCCCGCGTTCGCACCCACGCGCCCGTGCAGCGGGTGATGGTCGGCCCCGACGGTCGCGCGACCGGCGTCAAGCTCGCCAACGATGAGCGGATCCACGCAAACGCCGTCGTCCTCGCCGCCGGCCCCTGGACCCGGCCGCTGGCCGAGGCCGCCGGCGTCCCGCTGCCCCTGGAGCCGCGCAAGGGCCAGCTCCTGCGCCTGCGCCTCCCCGCGCCCGACGAGCGCTGGCTGCGCCACAAGGTCGTCGACGGCAGCTACCTGCTGTCGGTCACCAGCGCGGCCGCGGGCCGGCAGGTCTCGACGGTGATCGAGACGACCGCCGACGGCCACCTCGTCGTCGGCTCCACGCGCGAGCGCTGCGGCTTCGACCCGACCGTCGACGCCGCGCTGGAGGCCGCGATGCGCGAGCGCGCCACCCGGCTCGTCCCGGCCGTGGCCGGCCTGCCCCGTGACCACGCCTGGGTCGGCTTCCGGCCCTGGCTGCCCGACCACCTCCCGGCCATCGGCCCCTCGTCGCGCGTGCCCGGCCTGTGGCTGGCCACCGGCCACGAGGGCGCGGGCGTCGCGCTCGGGCCGATCACCGGCCGCGTGCTCGCCGCAGCGATCGCCGGAGAGCCGCCGCCGATGGACCTCGCGCCGTTCGCGCCCGAGCGCTTCGCCGCCG
>JAOPZP010000160.1 GCA_025964055.1 Conexibacter sp. | reverse complement strand
CTCAGCAGCCATCGCACTAGACTTCGTCGCGATGGGCAAGGGGGCTCGACGGGCGGGCCTCACCGCGCCGACGCTCGTCGCGTTCGGGGTGGTGGTGCTGCTCGTATGCGCGATCTTCGCGTTCCTGCTGCACGCGGTGTCCCGCGTGCGGACCGACGCCGAGCACGCCCGCAGCGCGCAGCGCACGGTCATGCTGACGTCGCGGCTGAACCGCCTGACCGTCGACCTGGAGACGGGCGTCCGCGGCCGGCTGCTGACCCGCGACGACGCGTTCCTGGCGCCCTACCGTGACGCCCAGCGCCTGATCCCGGGCGTGGTGGACCAGCTCCGCGCCACCCTCGGCGACCCCGGCCGGCGCCGCCGCTTCGACGCCCTCGACCAGCGCCTGGAGAGCTACCGCACCGGCTACGCCGCCCGCATGGCCGGCCTGCCGGCCCCGGTGCCGCCGTCCGAGCTGGCGCAGCGCACGCGCGAGGGCAAGACCCTCCTGGACGACCTGCGCCGCCGCTTCGACGCGTTCCGCACCGCGCAGCTCGCCTGGTCCAACGCGCAGGGGCGGACGGCCGACCGCGCCGCCGACCGCGCGATCGTCAGCGCGATCGCCGGCCTCGCGCTGACCGTCGCGCTGCTGGTCGCGCTGGCGCTGTTCACCGTGCGCCGGATCCGCTCGGAGCGCGTTGCGTCGGCGGCGCGCTCGCGCGCCGAGGAGGCCTCGCGCCTGAAGTCCTCGTTCCTGGCCAACATGAGCCACGAGATCCGCACGCCGCTCAACGGCGTGATCGGGATGAACGACCTGCTGCTCGACACGGCGCTGGACGCCGAGCAGCGCGAGTACGCGGCGACCGCCCGGGCGTCGGGCGAGCAGCTGCTGATCGTCATCAACGACATCCTGGACATCTCGAAGATCGAGGCCGGGCAGCTGGAGCTCGAGGAGCGCGACTTCGACCTTCGCGAGGCGGTCGAGACGACGTCGGAGGTCGTCGCCGCCACCGCGCACCAGAAGGGGCTGGAGCTCTCGGTCCTCATCGGCGACGACGTGCCGCGGGCGGTCCGCGGCGACCGCGGGCGCCTCGCACAGGTCCTGACCAATCTCTTGTCCAACGCGGTCAAGTTCACGCCCGAGGGCGAGGTCGGCGTCGAGGTGCGCCGCGTGGACGCCGACGGCGACGACGTGATCGTCTGCTTCGAGGTGACCGACACCGGGATCGGGATCCAGGAAAAGGACCTGGGCCGGCTCTTCGAGTCCTTCCAGCAGGCCGACGCGTCCACCACGCGCCGCTTCGGCGGCACCGGACTGGGGCTGACGATCAGCCGCCAGCTGGTCGAGATCATGGGCGGCGCGCTCACCGTCCGCAGCGAGCCCGGCCGGGGCAGCACGTTCGCGTTCACCGCGCGCCTCGGTCCCGCGCACGCCGAGCCGACGCGCCGGCCGGCGGCCGTCGAGCTGCGCGGCCTGAAGGTCGTCGCGGTCGACGACACGGCGGCCAACCGCCGCGTGCTCGAGGCCTACCTCGGCTCGTGGGGCATGCGCGTGACGTGCTGCTCCGACGGCGAGGACGCGCTGGCCGTCATGCACCGCGCGGTCGAGCGAGGGGAGCCGTTCGAGGTCGCCGTGCTGGACTACAACATGCCCCGCCTGGACGGCGTCGAGCTGGCACGGCGGATCGTCGCGGCGCCCGCGCTGCGCGCCACGCGCATGGTGATGCTCACCTCGTCGGGGACCGGTCAGGCGGCGGCGCGGGAGGCCGGCGTCACCGAGTTCCTGACCAAGCCGGTGCGCCAGTCGCGGCTGTACGACGCGATCGCCTCCGCGATGCACCAGGCGCCGATGGCGCGCCGGGAGGGGCTGGCCGTGGCCGAGGAGGAGGCGCGGGCGCGCGACGAGGCCGGCGAGGGCGCGCTGATCCTCGTCGCCGAGGACCACGACGTCAACCGCCTCCTGATGGAGAAGGTGCTGAGCCGCCGCGGGTACCGGACCGTCACCGCGCGGACCGGCCTGGAGGCCGTGCGCATCGCTCAGCGCGGCGAGGTCGACCTGGTGTTCATGGACTGCCAGATGCCCGAGCTGGACGGCTACGCCGCGACGGGCCGGATCCGGGCCGGCGAGGACGACGAGCGGCTGCCGATCGTCGCCATGACCGCCCACGCGATGGCCGGCGACCGCGAGCGCTGTCTGGCCGCCGGGATGGACGACTACCTCGCCAAGCCGCTGCGTCCCGAGGAGGTCGACACGGTGCTCGCGCGCTGGCTGCCCGACGGCGAGCGCCCAGCGGCGGCGCAGGCGCCGCCGCTGGACGAGACGCGCTTCGCCGACCTGGGCCGGGACTTCGCGCCCGAGACCGTCCGCGAGGTCGTGCACTCGTTCATCGACTCGACCCCGACGATCATCGAGCGCATCGTGCTGGCCGCCGCGGGCGTCGACCACCTCGAGGTCTCCCAGGGCGCGCACCGGCTCAAGGGCGGCTGCCTGGCCGTCGGCGCCGGGCTGCTCAACGACCTCGCCGACGAACTGGAGCAGCTCGCCACCCGCGCGGCTCCGGGCGAGGAGCTGCAGGACGCCGCGGCCCGGCTGGAGCGCGGGTGGCTGGCCACGCGCACCGCGCTGCGCGCGCGTGTCGACGGCCCGGCCGTCCCGGAGTAGGATCCGGCGCATGCTGTTCGGAGACAAGCACGTGGAGCGCTACGAGGAGACCGGCGGGGAGGAGGGCCACGACTGGGAGGGCACGCAGACGCTGATCCTCACCACGACGGGCCGCAAGTCCGGCGACGAGCGCAAGTCGGCGCTGATCTACGGCGAGCACGGGGGCGACCACCTCGTCGTCGCCTCCAAGGGCGGGGCCCCCGAGCCACCGGCCTGGTACCTCAACCTCCAGGCCCAGCCCGAGGTCCAGGTCCAGGTCAAGGGCGAGCGGTTCACCGCCCGGGCGCGCGACGCGACGCCGGAGGAGAAGCCCGAGCTGTGGGCGATCATGACCGGCCACTGGCCGGCCTACGACGAGTACCAGACCAAGACCGACCGCCCGATCCCGGTGGTCGTGCTGGAACGCGTCTAGCCGCACCGCACACCGGGTTGGCGCATGGCGGTTGTTCGTGCAACCATGCGGTTCTCGTGTCCACCACCACGACGGTTCCCACGCACGCCGACGGCGGCGACCTCGACGAGGCAGAGCTCCGCGCCTGGCGCGGCCTGCTCCGCGTCCATGCCTCGCTGTCGAAGGCCCTGGACGCCCAGCTCGATCGCGAGCACGGCCTTCCGCTGACCTCCTACGAGGTGCTGGTCTACCTCGCCGACGCCGAGGGCGAGAAGATGCGCATGTGCGATCTGGCCTCGTCGGTGCTGCTGAGCCGCAGCGGGCTCACGCGGCTCGTCGACCGCCTGGAGCGCGACGGCCTGCTGGTCCGCGAGTCGTGCGCCAGCGACGCACGCGGCGCGTTCGCCAAGCTGACGCCCGCCGGCCACGCGAAGCTCGCCGCGGCGCGCGCGACGCACCTCGCCGGCGTGCGCACGCTGTTCCTCTCGCACCTCGGCGCCGAGGAGCTCGAGGTGCTCGGCTCGGTCTGGGATCGCGTGCTCCCGGGGGCCGCCTGCGCGGCGCCCGACGCCTGCGACTGCTGAGCCTTCACTTTCCCGCATCGGTGCCGCCGCTCTAGAGTGGCGCGGTGCCCGCCCCGGTCCGTGCCAGTCGCCTGTCCCCCTGGGGCCGCCTCGTCGCGGGCTGCGCGGTGCTCGTCGCGGGCGCGGCGGTCGCGCTGGGCGCGTGGAGCCTGGGCTCCTCGGAGGAGCGCCGGGTCTCCTACGCGGTGGCCGGCACGATCAGCGGGATGACGCTCGACCTCGGCGACGCCGACGTGACCGTCGAGGGCGGCGGGCGCCGGACCACGGTCGCCGTGCAGCACGTCGACCGGTTCGGCTTCGGGCACGGCCCGGTCACGCAGCGGACGGTGGCGGGCGGGGTGTTCTCGGTGCGCTCGCGCTGCCCGAAGACCGTCCTGCACGGCTGCTCGTCGCACTACCGCCTGATCGTCCCCGACAACCTGCCGCTGACCGTCCGCACGGGCGACGGGTCGGTGCGGCTGCAGGGCTACCGGGGCTCGGCCGTCGTGACGACCGGGCGCGGCGACATCGACGTCACCGGCTTCTGCGGCTTCTCGCTGCAGGCGCGGGCCGAGGCCGGCGGCGACGTCCGCGCGGCGACCGCGTGCCCGCCGCCGCAGCTGGCCTTGCGGACGACCACGGGCGCCGTGCGGGCGCGGGTTCCCGCGGGGCGCTACCGGATCGACGCCTCGACCTCCGGCGGGACCCCGAGGATCCGCGGCGTCGCGGCGGACACCGGCGCGCCGTTCTCGGTGCAGGCGCTCAGCGGCTCCGGCTCGGTGCTCGTGGAGCGCACGCCGTGATCGCGGCCCTGGAGCTGCGACGGCGGGCGCGGCGAGCGGCGCAGGTCGTCGTCTACCTGGCGGCGAGCATCCCGATCGCCATCCTCGGCGTGCTGGCCGTGCTGCTGCTGGCCGTCGGCGCGGCGCTGAGCGTGCTGCGGGTCGGGCTGCCGGTGCTGCGGGGCGCCGCGGCCGGGTGCCGGCGACTGGTCGGGATCGACCGCCGGCTGGCCAACCGGTTCCTCGGCACGCGGGTCCCGGCGCTGGCCGCCGGCCGCCGGCCCGTGATGGGCACCCTCTGGCGCCGCTCGCTGGACGTGCTCGCCGACCGCTCGCTGTGGCGCACGGTCGCCCTGCTGGCGATCAAGCCGCCGCTGACGGTCGCGTTGCTGATCGTCGGGCTCGCGCCGGTCGCGCTCTGCGCCTGGCTGGTGCGGCTCGGCATCGAGGCGGTGGCGGGCGTGGGCGGGGTGGACTACTTCGGGCCGTGGTCGTTCGGGCCCGGCCTCGGGATCGCGCTGATCGTCCTCGCGCTGCCGGCCGCGGTGCTGGCCCTCGCCGCGCTGGACGCGCTGCACACGCTGCTCTGCACGATCGTGCGCGCCCTGCTGCTGCCGCGGATCATGCCCAACGCGCCGGTGCGCGAGCTGCTGGCCGAGAGCCTCGGCGACCACTCGGTCGCGATCGCGTACTGGCTGCCCGACCGCGAGATGTTCGTCGACGAGAGCGGTCAGCGCGTCGAGCTGCCCGACCCGACGAGCGGGCGGGCATGGACGTCCGTCGAGCAGGACGGCCGGCCGGTCGCGGCGATCGTCCACAACGCCGCGCTGGAGACCACGAGCGAGCTGGTGCAGGCGGCCGCGGCCGCGGCGGCGCTGGCGATCGACAACGAGCGGTTGAAGGCCGACCTGCGCGCGCGCGTCGAGGAGCTGCGCGTCTCGCGGCTGCGGATCGTCGAGGCGACCGACGCGGCGCGGCGGCGCATCGAGCGCGACCTGCACGACGGCGCCCAGCAGCAGCTCGTCGCCCTCGCCCTGGAGCTGCGCCTGCTGCGCGGGCGCGCCGGGGAGCGCCAGGACCTCGTCGCGATGGTGGACGGGCTCTCGCAGCGCCTGTCCAGCGCGCTGGCCGAGCTGCGCGAGCTGGCGCGCGGCATCCACCCGACGATCCTCACCGATCGCGGCCTGGCGCCGGCCATCGACGCGCTGGCCGACCGGACGCCCGTCGAGGTCGACGCGATGGTCGACGTGACCGATCGCCTGTCCAAGCCGGTCGAGGCCGCGGCCTACTTCGTCGTCGCAGAGGCGCTGACCAACGTCGTGAAGTACGCGCAGGCGTCGAACGTGGCGATCGCCGTCCGGCAGGTCAACGGCGAGGTCCTCGTCGACGTGAGCGACGACGGCGTCGGCGGCGTGGACGTCGGCGCCGGCAGCGGCCTGCGCGGGCTGCAGGATCGCCTGGCGGCGGTCGACGGCGAGATGGACATCGACAGCCCGCCCGGCGCCGGCACGCGCCTGCGGGCGCGCATTCCCACCGACACGGAGGAGGGGTCGTGAGGCGCACCGTCCTGACCCGTCCCGCGGCGGCGCTGGCCGTCGCGGTCGCCCTGCTGGCCGCCGGCTGCGGCGGCACCACGACCGTCAACGAGGGGCCGGTGACCGTCGCGAGCGGCACGGTCGGCGACGCGAGCCGGCCGCCCGGCGTCGCGGCGGGCGAGCCGGCGAGCCGCAGCACGCGGATCGCGGTCGTGACCCACGGCCAGGCTTCCAGCGCGTTCTGGGCCATCGTGCGCAACGGGGTCGACGCCGCGGGGCGCCAGATGGACGTGCTGATCACCTACCGCGCGCCCGACGTCTACAGCCTCGACCACATGGTCACGCTGATCGATCAGGCGGTCGCGAGCAAGCCCGACGGCCTCGTCGTCTCGCTGCCCGAGCCGGGCCTGGCGCCGGCGATCCGCCGCGCCGTCGCGGCCGGGATCCCGACCGTCACCATCAACTCGGGCAGCGACACCTACAAGAAGCTCGGCGTCCTGGCGCACGTCGGCCAGCCCGAGGAGCCCGCTGGCCGGAAGGCCGGGGAGCGGCTCGCGCGGATGGGCGTGCGCCGCGCGCTGTGCGTCAACCTCCAGATCCCCAACCAGGGGCTCAACGCGCGCTGCGCGGGGCTGGCGCGGGCGATGCGCGCCGCCGGCGGCCGCATGCGGACCATCCGGATCGACGACCTCGACCCGGGGGCTCCGAAGCGGATCGCGCGCGCGGTCGACGCCACGAAGTCCGACGGCGTGCTGGCGCTCAACGGCACGAGCGGCCTGGCCGCGCTCAAGGGCCTGAAGGGCCGGACTCTGCCGATCGGCTCGTTCGACCTCGGCCCCGAGATCCTGCAGGCGGTGCGCCAGGGACGGCTGGCGTTCGCGGTCGACCAGCAGGCCTACCTCCAGGGCTACCTGCCGGTCGTGCTGCTGGCGCAGCGGGCACGCTACGGCCTGTTCCCGGCGCAGGGCGACGTGATCCCGACCGGGCCGAACTTCGTGACCAAGGCCAACGCGGCGCAGGCGATCACGCTGGCGGAGCGGTCGATCCGCTAGGGGCGGGGCGGGGGCGCGGCTCGTCGGCGATCGGCGTGCCGAGGCGGTCGTCGCGGGCGAGGACGCGCGGGCTGTCGAGGATGATGCGGCGACGGCGCAGCCCGGCGATGAGGCTCTCCTCGTCGCCGAAGCGGACGAGCGTCGCGTGGGCGTCGCGCCAGGTGACGTCCAGCCGGTGCGGCTCGACGTCCTCGATCTGGCCGTCGAACTCGATGCGCGCGCCGCTGTGGCCGGGCTCGATCGTGACCGTCACGCGGCTCTCCTGGCCGACGACCAGCGGCGGGCCGCAGCCGCCGTGGGGCGCCAGGGGCGTGAGGACGTAGCCGCCGGCGTTGGGCGCGAGGATCGGCCCGCCGGCGGCCATCGTGTACGCGCTGGAGCCCTGGGGCGTCGCGATGACGATGCCGTCGCCGGCGAAGCGCACGTAGAGCTCGCCGTCGACCTCGATGGCGACCACGACCTGCCCGGCGCCCTTGCGGACGACGACCAGGTCGTTGAGCGCCACCTGCGGCTCGCCGCCGTCGGCCGACACCGCGACGCCGGGGATCAGGTGCGGGTGCCAGCGGCCGGCCGCGACGTCGCGCAGCGCCTCGACGAGGTCGGACGCCGCCACCGCAGTCAGCGCGCCGAGGCTGCCGCAGGCCACGCCGAGGACCGGCTTGCCCGCCGTGGCGCCCGCGTGGAGCGCCGCGAGCGTCGTGCCGTCGCCGCCCATCGCGACGATCAGGTCGCAGTCGGCGGGATCACCGGGCGGGGCGACCTTCCGCTCCTGGCCGTCGACCCGCACCTGCACGATGTCGGCGTCGTGCTCGGCCGCCCACTCGTGCAAGGTCGCGAGCGCCTTGTCGAGCGAACGGTGCGGGTGCACCACCACTCCGATGCGGGTCAGCCGCCTGGTCATCGCCCTGACGCTAGCGGGGGACAGTCCCCACAACGCCCTAGACGTTCTGGGGACTGTCCCCTTCTTGACAGCGAGCGACTGAGATTTCATCATTTGACCTGCACCTGATCCACCACGAAGGAGGTCGTGACATGGCCCTGATCCGCTGGGAGCCCGCGCGGGAGATCAACTCGCTGCAGCAGGAGATGAACCGGCTCTTCAGCACGTTCTTCGACACGCCGGCCGCCGCGACGGGCGGCAGCGCCGCGGGCGCGCGGCGCTGGATCCCGCCGATGGACCTGGTCGAGACCGACGACCAGTTCATCCTGCGCGCCGACCTGCCGGGCATGTCGGAGGGCGACGTCGACCTGGCACTGGAGGACAACGTGCTGACGGTGTCGGGCGAGCGCAAGATCGAGCACGAGGACCGCGGCGAGGGCTTCTACCGCCTCGAGCGCGCCAGCGGCGCGTTCAGCCGCTCGCTCACGCTGCCCAAGGGCGTCGACGGCGACGCCATCACCGCCCGCTTCGGCCAGGGCGTCCTGGAGGTCCGGATCCCCAAGCCCGAGCAGCGCAAGCCGCGCAAGCTGCAGATCGCGGTCGGCGACCAACCGCCCGCGATCGAGGGCCGCGCCGCCGAGCAGGCCGCCACGTCGTAGCGCCGGTCGACGCCTTGGCGCCCGGTCCACCTAGGATCGGGCGCCGATGGCGTCCCCTCTCGAGATCCTCGCCCGCGACCCGGGCTCCCGCGCGCGCGCCGGCGTGCTGCGCACCGCCCACGGCGAAATCCGCACCCCCGCCTTCGTGCCGCTGGCGACGAAGGCCACCGTGAAGGGCCTCACGCCGAAGGAGGTGCGCGACCTCGGCTACGACATGGTGCTCGGCAACACCTATCACCTGTTCCTGGACCCCGGCCACGAGCGGATCAAGGGCCTCGGCGGGCTCCACGAGTTCATGCGCTGGGAGCATCCGATCATCACCGACTCCGGCGGCTTCCAGGTCTTCTCGATGGGCCACGGCACGGTCGCCGACGAGATCAAGGGCCGCGCCTCGCACGGCGGCGACCGTCACGGCAAGACGCTCGGGATCACCGAGGACGGCGTGCGGTTCCGCTCGCACATCGACGGCTCCGAGAAGTTCCTGGCGCCCGAGACCTCGATGGAGATCCAGGCCGCGCTGGGCTCCGAAATCTCGCTGGTCTTCGACGAGTGCACGCCTTTCAACGTCACCAAGGACTACACCGCCCGCTCCACCGAGCGCACGCACCGCTGGCTGGAGCGCTGCCTGGACTGGCACGAGCGGCACGGTCCCGAGGGCCAGCTCGTCTACGGCATCGTCCAGGGCGGCGTCTACGAGGACCTGCGCAAGGAGTCGGCGCAGACGATCGGCGCCTCGCGCGTGGACGGCATCGCGATCGGCGGCTCGCTCGGCGCGGACAAGCCGCAGATGTACGAGGTGGTCGCGATGGCCACCGAGGTCCTGCCCGAGGCGCCGCCCCGGCACCTGCTCGGCATCGGCGACATCGACGACCTCGTCCGCGGTGTCGAGCTCGGCATCGACACCTTCGACTGTGCGATGCCCACGCGCCTGGGGCGCCACGGCGTCGCGCTCGTCCCCGATCCCGACAAGCGCTGGCGCATGGACCTGACCGGCGGGCGCTTCAAGGACTCCGACGAGCCGATCTACGAGGGCTGCCCATGCCCGACCTGCGAGGCCGGCAACACCCGCGGCTACCTGCGCTACCTGGTCAAGAACCGCGAGCTGACCGGCCTGCGGCTGCTCGTCGTCCACAACCTCGCCTTCGTGCG
>JAOPZP010000140.1 GCA_025964055.1 Conexibacter sp. | reverse complement strand
CGTCCCAGTCGACCGGGCGGCGGTTGTCGGGATCGACGAGCGACAGCGCCGGCAGCTCGTCGCCCTGGTAGACGTCGGGCATCCCCGGCACGGTGAGCTTGAGCAGCGTCTGGGCCAGCGCGATGCGAGCGCCGACGTCGGCGACCCGCGATGCGATGACGTCGAACCCGTAGCGGAACGGGCCGTGGTCGAGCAGCCCCACGGCGAACGCCTTGACCGCCGCCTCGTGCTCCAGATCGGGCTCGATCCAGTTCGACGACACCTTCGCCTCGCGCAGCGCCTTCTCCAGGTAGTCCTCGAGGCGGTCCGCCTCGATGGGCCAGGCGCCGACGAGCGTCTGGTAGATCAGCAGCTCCTCGGCAGGCGTCGGCGCGCTGGCCGTCCGAAGGGGCTCGTGCTCTCCTGCGATTGCCTTCTCAACCGAACGGAGTTCGGCGTGCTCTCCTGCGGTTGCCTTCTCAACCGAACGGAGTTCGGCGTTGACCTCGAACCACGAGCGCACCGCGCCCGCCCACTCGTCCGCCATCGCGGTCAGCGCCACGAGCCGCGCGCGGACGTCGCCCGAGCGCTTGGTGTCGTGCGTCGAGGAGACCAGCAGGTTGTGCACCGGCCGCTCGAGGTTGCCGGCGTGGAACGTGTCGACGTCGATCCCGAAGCGGCCCGGGTCGCCGCCGACCTCGTTGAGCGCCAGCAGGCGCACGTAGCGGTAGAACGCCGTGTCCTCGACGCCCTTGGCCATCACCGGCGGCGTCGTCTGCTGGAAGCGCTGGACGAACTCCGCCGGCACGTCGTCGTCCTCGAGCAGGATCGCGCGCTCGATCGCGGCGGGCAGCCCGTGCCCCCGGGCCTCGGCCAGCGCCTCGCGATCGGCGTCCTCCACGTAGCCCGTGACGGGCTCCACGTAGGTCCGGTAGATCGACAGCGAGGCGAGCGCCGCCTCGAGGTCCGGCACGTCGGGCCACAGCCGGCGCAGGCGCTCGACCTCGGGCGCGAACGTCGTCGTCGCCTGCTCGAGCTTGGCCTCGGCGGCATACGCCGAGAACGGCCGCGGGTCGCCGGTGAGCGACGTGTACAACGCGGTCAGCGGCGCCTCGGCGGCGGGGTCGACGAACAGCGCCGCGACATCGTTGGCGAACTCGTAGCCGACCGTGCCCTCGACCGGCCAGCCCGGGCGCAGGTGCTCGGGTGGGTGGGCCGGCATCAGGATCTTCTCCACCCACACGTGCTTGGCGCCGCCCTCGTCCAACCGCTCGAGGTACTCCAGCGGATCGGTGAGCCCATCGGGGTGGTCGATGCGCAGCCCGTCGACCACGCCCTCGCCGATCAGCCGCAGCGCCAGCGCGTGCGTGGTCGCGAAGACCTCCGGGTCCTCCATCCGCACGCCGGCCAGCTCGTCGATGTCGAAGAAGCGCCGGTGACGGCCGCTGACCGGGTCGATGTCGAAGAACCGCTCGCGCAGCGTCTCGTCGGTCCAGTAGCGGTTGGCGTCGTCGGCCGCCATGTGGTTGGGGACGATGTCGAGGATGATCCCCATGCCGTGCGCGTGGGCGGTATCGGCCAGCTCCCGCAGGCCGTCCTCCCCGCCGAGCGCGTCGCTGACCCGGCCGGGATCGATCACGTCGTAGCCGTGCGTCGAGCCCTCGCGCGCCTGGAACGACGGCGAGAGGTAGACGTGCGACGCGCCGAGGTCGGCGAGGTAGGGCACCAGGTCGCGCGCCGCGGCGAAGTCGAGGTCGGTGCCCAGCTGCAACCGGTAGGTGGCCCGGAACGGCGCGCGCTCGGGCGGCTCTGCGCCGACGCCCATCACGCTCTCCGCAGCACGGTGATCGACCGGGCGGTCACGTAGCAGTCGCCGCGGGCGCGATAGCTCTCGGCGCCCGGCTCGAGGTGCGGCGCCGCCGTCGTCAGCTCCACGCTCCAGCGCGCGCCGAAGCGCGCGGCCGGCAGCTTGAAGACCTGATCCTCGTGATGGGCGTTGAAGAGCACCAGGAACGAGTCGCCGCGCACGGGCTCGCCGTGGCGGTCGCGGGCGCCGGTCGCCTGGCCGTTGAGGAAGACGCCGAGCGAGCGGTGGTCGGGGTTCTCCCAGTCGCGGCGCGTCATGCGGCGGCCGTCGAGGCGGAACCACCAGACGTCGGGCAGGCCGGGCTCGGACTGCTCACCCGCGAGGAAGTGCTCGCGGCGGAACACCGGCTCGTTGCGCCGCAGCGCGATGAGGCGGCGCGTGAACTCCTGCAGCTGCCGGCCGTCCTCGCCGATGTCCCATGCGTACCAGGAGATCTCGTTGTCCTGGCACCACCCGTTGTTGTTGCCGCCCTGCGTGCGGCACAGCTCGTCGCCGCCCAGCAGCATCGGGACGCCCTGGCTGAGCATCAGCGTGGTGAGGTGGTTGCGCTGCTGGCGCGTGCGCAGCGCGTTGATCTGCGGGTCGTCGGTGTCGCCCTCGACGCCGTGGTTCCACGACCGGTTGTCGTCGGTCCCGTCGCGGTTGCCCTCCTTGTTGGCCTCGTTGTGCTTCTCGTTGTAGGAGACGAGGTCGCGCAGCGTGAAGCCGTCGTGGGCGGTGACGAAGTTGATGGAGGCGAACGGGCTGCGGCCATCGTCGCCGTAGAGGTCGCTGGAGCCGGTGAAGCGCGAGGCGAAGTCCGCGATCGACGCCTGCCCGCGCCAGAAGTCGCGCATCGTGTCGCGGTACATCCCGTTCCACTCGCTCCACAGCACCGGGAAGTTGCCGACCTGGTAGCCGCCGGGCCCGACGTCCCAGGGCTCGGCGATGAGCTTGACCTGCGACAGCACCGGGTCCTGGTGGATGGTGTCGAAGAACGTGCCGAGGCGGTCGACGTCGTAGAACTGGCGCGCGAGCGTGCTGGCCAGGTCGAAGCGGAAGCCGTCGACGTGGCACTGCTGCACGAAGTAGCGCAGCGAGTCCATGATCATCCGCAGCACCGCCGGGCTCACGGCGTTGAGCGTGTTGCCCGTGCCGGTGAAGTCCATGTAGAAGTGCGGGTCGTCGGGGACGAGCCGGTAGTAGGAGGCGTTGTCGACGCCCTTGAACGAGAGCATCGGCCCGAGGTGGTTGCCCTCGGCGGTGTGGTTGTAGACGACGTCGAGGATCACCTCCAGGCCGGCGCGGTGCAGGGCCTTGACCATGCCCTTGAACTCCCGGAGGCTGCCGCCGGCCCCGCGGGCCGCCGCATAGGGCGAGTGCGGCGCGAGATAGCCGATCGTGGAGTAGCCCCAGTAGTTGGTCAGCCCCTCCTCGTGCAGGAACGACTCGTCGGCGATGTGGTGGACCGGCAGCAGCTCGACCGCCGTGACGCCCAGGTCCTTCAGGTACCCGACGACCTCGTCGCTGGCCAGCCCGGCGTAGGTGCCCTGCAGCTCCTCGGGCAGGCCCGGGAAGCGCTTGGTGAGCCCCTTGACGTGGGTCTCGTAGATGACCGTCTCGGTCCACGGGATGCGCGGGGAGCGGTCGCCCTCCCAGTCGAAGGACTGGTCGACGACGACGCCCTTGGGAATCGCCGCGGCGCTGTCCTCGTCGTCGTACTCGAGGTCGGCGTCGTCGGTGATCTCGTCGTCGGGCGGCGTGTAGGGCAGCGCGTTGGCGGCGTCCCAGTCGATGGTCCCGTCGATCGCCTTGGCGTAGGGGTCGATCAGCAGCTTGTTGGGGTTGAAGCGATGGCCCTCGGTCGGCGAGTAGCGACCGAACACCCGGTAGGCGTAGCGCTGGCCCGGGCCGACGCCGGGCAGGTAGCAGTGCCAGTTGTGCGCGGTCTGGTCGACGACCGGGATGCGCTCCTCGCGGCCCTCGGCGTCGAACAGGCAGAGCTCGACGCCCTCGGCGTGCTCGCTGAACAGGGAGAAGTTGGTGCCCTCGCCGTCCCACACGGGCCCGAGCGGGAACGGCTCGCCCGGCCAGACCTCGCGGCTCACGCGGGACCCTCGACCAGGGCGCCCGACAGGGGCGGCAGGGCGACGGCCCCATCGGAGCGCAGGTCGACCGCGTCGTGGGTGGCGAGCACCAGCTCGCGGGCGTCGGCGGCCAGGGTCTGCTCGGCCTCGGAGAAGTTCATGATCATGGTGGAGCTCCCGCGGCGCACGCGCAGCCAGCGCGCGGCGTCGTCGTAGTCGATGTGGTCGACCGGGCCGCGCGGCAGGCGGCGGCGTGCGGCCAGAAGGCGCGTGTAGAGGTCGCGCAGCGAGTCGTCGCCGCGGCGGGTGAGCGTCGAGCGCTCGAACGTCGCCGGATCCTGGGGATCGGGGACCTCCTCCCCCGCGAAGTGGGCGAACGACGCGAACTCGCGCCGGCGTCCGTCGCGCGTGGCGATGGCGATCTCCTGGTCGATGTGGTCGGTGAAGAACTGGAAGGGCGCCTCCTCGCCGTACTCCTCACCCATGAAGAGCATGGGCGTGTACGGCGAGAGCAGTGTGACGAACGCGGCCAGGCGCCGGGCGTCGGCCGGGAGGCGATCGCCGAGCGCGCGGTTGCCGACCTGGTCGTGGTTCTGGTCGAAGACGACGAAGCGCTCGGGCGGGCAGCCGGCCGCGGGCGCTCCGAACCGGCGCTTGCGGAACTCCGACCAGCGGCCGTCGTGCAGGTGGGGGTCGCGGAAGACGTGGGCGAGGTCGGCCACGGAGCCGAACTCGGCGTAGTAGCCCTCGTGCTCGTCGGTGACCAGCGTGCGGACCGCGTGGTGGACGTCGTCGGCCCAGGCGGCGTCGCAGCCCCAGCCGCCGTGCGCGGCGTCGCGCACCACCTTGGGGTCGTTGAGCCCCGACTCGGCGATCACGAGCGCGTGCCAGCGCTGCGCGTGGACGCGGCGCACCAGCTCGGCGACGAGGTGCTCGGCGCTCTGGTCGAAGATCGCGTGGACGGCGTCGAGGCGCAGGCCGTCGAGGTGCAGGTCGCGGATCCACATCTCCGAGGCCTGGACCGCCCACTCGCGCACGGGCCCCGACCACGCGTCGTCGTAGTTGATGGCCTCGCCCCAGAAGGTCGAATAGCGGTCGGTGAAGTAGGGCCCGAACGCGCGCAGCGCCTGCTCGCCCGAGGCGCCGACGTGGTTGAGCACCAGGTCGAGGATCACGCCGAGGCCCTCGGCGTGGGCGGCGTCGACCAGGCGCTGCAGGCCGTCGGGACCGCCGTAGGCCTCGTGGGCGGCCCAGACGTAGACGCCGTCGTAACCCCAGCCGCGGCGGCCCGGGAAGTCGGCGACCGGCATCAGCTCGATGGCGGTGACGCCGAGCTCGCGCAGCTCGCGCAGGCGCCCGATCACGGCGTCGAACGTGCCCTCCGGGGTGAACGTCCCGACGTGCAGCTCGTAGACGACGAGGTCCTCGAGCGCGACGCCGCCCCAGCCGTGGTCGGTCCACGTCCAGGCGCCGGGATCGACCACGCGCGACGGGCCGCGCAGCCCCTCGGGCTGCAGCCGCGTCGCGGGGTCGGGCAGGCGCCTGCCGTCGATGATGTAGGCGTAGTCGTCGCCGGCGGCGGCCGGCACCGTGGCGACCCAGGTGCCGTGGCCCTCGTCCTGCATCGGGTGCTCGACCTCACCGAGCACGAGGCGCGGCTCGTGCTCGAGCGAGAACACGCGGAAGCGCACCTGCCCGTCGGCGACGGGGGTGGCTCCCAGCGGCTGCTCCCAGGGGAGGGTGGTGACGACGGACATCGGTGAGACGGGTTGCCCTTCGGAGGACGGTTCAGAACACGTGAGCGGAGAGCCGATCTCCGAGCGACTGCGGCCGCGGCGTCGCGACGGCGAGCGGAGACTCAGAACACATGGGACGAAAGCCAATCTGAGGCGAAGAACGCGGCGAAGAGCGGGACGAGCGCCCACATGATCGGATGGACCTCCCGCGCGCGGCGGCGCGCGAGCATGGTGACCACGTACCCGAAGACGCCCAGGCCGATCCCTGCCGAGATCGAGAAGGTCAGCGGCACGCCCACGATGACCAGGAAGGCGGGCACCGCGCTCTCGGGGTCTTCCCAGTCGATGCCCTGGACCAGCTGGATCATCAGGTAGCCGACCATCACCAGCGCCGGCGCGATCGCCGGGTGGATGGTGGTGTCCTTGCCGACCGCCACGCCCTGTCCGACGACGGCGATGAGCGGCACGAAGAAGATCGTCAGCGCGAACAGCGCGCCGGTGACCACCGAGGCGAGGCCGGTGCGCGCGCCCTCGGCGACGCCGGCGCCGCTCTCCACGTAGGTGGTCACCGAGGAGACGCCCATCGCGCCGCCGCCGGCTGCCGCGACCGAGTCGACGAGCAGCAGCGGCCGGATCTTCGGGACCTCGCCGTGCTCGTCCAGCAGCCCGCCGGCGCTGGTGACCGCGTAGGCGGTGCCGACGGTGTCGAAGAAGTCGGTCATGAACAGGGCGAAGATGACCGGCACGAGCGTCCAGGTCAGCGCGTCCGACAGCGCCGAGGCCGACAGGCCGTCGCCGATCGTCGAGAAGTCGCCCGAGTGCGGCCACCGCGCGAGGGCGCTGGGGCCGTCGAGCACGCCGAAGACCAGGCCGAGGACCGTCGACGTGGCGATCCCGAACAGGATCGCGCCGCGCACCCGGGCGGCGGCGAGGCCGAGCCCGGTGAGGATGCCGGCCAGCGCGATCAGCGCCGGTCCGGTCGTCAGGTCCCCCAGGCCGATGCCCGTCGCCGGGTCGTTGACGACGATGCCGCCGTCCCGGAGGCCGACCAACGTGATGAACAACCCGATGCCCACGCCGATGGCGAGCTTCAGCGACGTCGGAACGGCGCGCACGACCGCTTCGCGCAGGCCCCCGAGGACGAGCACGACCGCCACCGCGCCCTCGAGCACGATGCACGCCATCCCGACCTGGGGCGAGACGTGGCGGCCCAGGATGATGTCGAACGCCACGACGGCGTTGATCCCCAGGCCCGACGCCAGCGCGAACGGCAGGTTGGTGGCCAACCCCATCAGGATCGTGAAGCCCGCCGCCGCGAGCGCGGTGGCGACCGCGACCGCGTTGAACGGCAGGCCGGCGCTCGACAGGATCGCCGGGTTGACGAACACGATGTAGGACATCGTCAGGAACGTCACGACGCCGCCGAGCACCTCCCGGCGCACGGTCGTCCCGCGTTCTCTGAGAGCGAAGTGGCGCGGCACGGGGTGCATGGTGGCGGACATGGCCGACGGCTCCGGGGCTCCCTACGGGCGTCGAGGGCCGACTGGTGGTCGGCTATCGACCATCAGTCG
>JAOPZP010000076.1 GCA_025964055.1 Conexibacter sp. | reverse complement strand
GTGATCCTGCTCGACGAGGTCGACAAGGTCGGCGCCGACTGGCGCGGCGACCCCAGCGCGGCCCTGCTCGAGGTCCTGGACCCGGCGCAGAACTCGACGTTCCGCGACCACTACCTGGACGTGGAGCTCGACCTGTCGGAGGTCATCTTCATCGCGACCGCCAACCAGGCCGAGACGATCCCGGGCCCGCTGCTGGACCGCATGGAGGTCATCCGCTTCGACGGCTACACCGTCGAGGAGAAGGTCTCGATCGCCCGCGACTACCTGTTCCCGCGGCAGCGCGAGCGCAACGGGCTGCGCGAGGACGAGGTCAGCGCCGACGACGGGATCCTGCGCACGGTGGTTGGCGAGTACACCCGCGAGGCGGGCGTCCGCCAGCTCGAGCGCGAGCTCGGGACGCTGCTGCGCAAGACCGCGACGCGCATCGCCAGCGCGACGGTGGTGGCGCCGGTGGCGATCGACCTCGACGCCGTCCGCGACGCCCTCGGGCGCCAGAAGGTGTTCCACGACGTGGCCCAGCGCACCGCCGTCCCCGGCGTGGCGACCGGCCTCAGCGTCACGGGCACCGGCGGCGACGTGCTGTTCATCGAGGCCAGCGCCACGAAGTCCAGCAAGCCCGGGCTGCAGCTCACGGGCCAGCTCGGCGACGTCATGAAGGAGTCGACGCGCATCGCGCTGACCTACGTGCGGGCCCACGCCGAGGAGCTCGGCATCGACCCGGACCTGTTCGAGGAGCGCGAGTTCCACGTCCACGTCCCGGCCGGCGCGATCCCCAAGGACGGCCCGAGCGCCGGCGTCACGATGGTCACCGCGCTCACGTCGCTGCTCACCGGCCGCGCCGTCAAGCACACGGTCGGCATGACCGGCGAGGTGACCCTCCAGGGTCGCGTGCTGCCGATCGGCGGGCTCAAGCAGAAGGTGCTGGCCGCGCACGCGGCGGGGCTCACCGACGTGATCCTGCCCGAGCGCAACCGCGGCGACCTCGACGACGTCCCCGCAGACGTCCGCGAGGCGATGACGTTCCACCCCGTCATGACGGTCGGCGAGGTCCTCGAGCTGGCGCTCGAGGCCAGCCCGACGCCGGCGACGTCGATCACCGGCTGATCGCCCCCGCGCGTCGCGCCGGACTGCCACCCGATGGCAGTTCCGGCGCGACGCGCATAGCATCGGCTCCGTGGAGACCGATGCCCCCGCGACCGCCCGGTCGCGCATGCTGCCGCTGGCTCTCGCCCTGATCGTCGCGGTGGCGGTCGCCGACTTCGCGGTCGGCGACGGCGTGGTCCTGATCCCGCTCCTGGTCGTCGGGCCGCTGCTGGCGGCCGCCCGCTGCACGACCGCCGAGACCGGCCTCGTGGCGGGTCTCGCCACGTTCGGCGCGTTCGCGCTCGCCGCCCACGACGACGTCCTCGGCGACGGCCAGGGCGTGACGGCGATCGCCGCCGTCGCTGCCGTCGGCGCGCTGGCCATCGGCCTGGCGCGGACCCAGCAGGCCCTCGCCGGGACCGCGACCCGGCGCGGCGAGGAGCTCGCCAGCGAGCGGGTCGCCCGCCGTCGCTCCGACGTGCTCGCGGGGCTCGGCGACCTCCTCGAGGCGCCGATGCAGCCCGAGGCGGTGCTGTCGCGCATCACCGACCTCTTCGTGCCCGAGCTGGCCGACGTCGCGGTGCTCGACCTGCTGCAGCCGGACGGCTCGCTGCGCGGCGCGGTGACCAGCGCGATCGACCAGGACGTCGCCGACGACCTCGCGCGCCTGCGCCGTGAGCATCCCCTGAACCCCGACAGCGACCACCCCGTGGCCGTCGCGCTGCGCACGCGCGAGCCGCAGGTCCTGACCGACGTCTCGCGCGAGGTGCGCGACTACGCCGACAGCCCGGAGCACATGCAGCACGTCGTCGACTTCGGCTACCAGTCGCTGCTGGTCCTGCCGCTGATCGCCCGCGGGCGCATCTTCGGGACGCTCTCCTTCGTGCGCCGGAACGACCGCGCGCCGTTCGGGCTCGACGAGGTCCAGCTCGGCCGCGACCTCGCGCCACGCGCGGCCAACGCGATCGACAACGCCCGGCTGTTCAGCGAGCTCCAGATCGCCGAGGGGCGCCTGGAGGCGATCATCGCCAACCTCGGCGAGGCGGTCAGCGCCTTCGCGCCCGACGGCACGCTGCTGTTCGCAAACCGCGCGGCCACCGAGCTGGCGGGCCACGCCTCGCCCGAGGCGCTGCCGATCGCCGCCCTCGGCGACGTCCTCGATCGGTGGGCGGTCTTCGACGAGGGCGGCCGCGAGCTGACGCTGCCCGACCTGCCGATCTCCGCGGCCCTCGCCGGGGAGGACCCCGAGCCGCTGCTCGTGCGCGCCGTCGATCGCACCTTCGGCCTCGACCGGTGGATCCTCTGGCGCGCTGCGCCCGTGCGCGACGCCGACGGCGCGCTGCAGTTCGTCGTCTCGGTCGGCGAGGACCTGACGGCCGTCAAGCGCCAGGAGATCCGCGAGCGGCTGCTGTCGAACGCCAGCAAGCTGCTGGGCTCGTCGCTGGACGCCGACGCCACGATCGACAAGGCGGCCTGGGCCGTCGTGCCCGAGCTCGCCGACTGGGCGCGCGTCGACCTGACCGACGAGCGCGGGGACCTGCAGCAGATGGCGGTCGCGCACCGCGTGCTCGACCAGGTCGAGCTGCTGCACGAGTGGCGCCGCGACTTCCCGCCGTCGCCCGACGACGACCGCGGGCCGGCCGAGGTCCTGCGCACGGGGCGCTCGGTCGTCTGGGACCGCGTCAACCCCGAGGACGTCGTCCGCTACGCCCAGGCCCCACGCCACGCGGAGCTGATGCGGCTGATCGACACCCGCTCGATGCTGATCGTGCCGATGACCGTCGGCGGCCGCGTGATCGGCACCATGCAGCTCGCCACGACGTCGGCCAGCGAGCGCCTGCTGGGCGCCGACGACCTGGAGCTGGCCGAGGAGCTCGCCGCCCGCGCCGCCATCGCCGTCGAGCACGCGCGCGTCCACGCAGCGCGCACCCACATCGCCACCACCCTGCAGCGCTCGCTGCTGCCGCCGCGCCTGCCCGTGATCCCCGGCCTGGCGATCGCCGCGCGCTTCCGCGCGGCCGGCACCGCGACCGAGGTCGGCGGCGACTTCTACGACCTCTTCGAAGCCCGCGACCGGTGGATGGTCCTCATGGGCGACGTCACCGGGAAGGGCCCCGGCGCCGCGGCGATCACGTCGCTGGCGCGGTACACGATGCGGACGGTTGCGCAGTACGAGGACGACATCCGCGCGATGTTGCAGCGGCTCAACCAGACGCTGGCCGGCGATCCGGACCGCCGCCAGATCTGCACCGCGGTCTGCGTCGCGGTCCGGGAGCACCCCGACGGCGTGGGCGCCGGGCTCGACATCGTCTGCGCCGGCCATCCGCCGCCGCTGCTGATCAGCGCCGACGGCACGGTGCGCCCGGTCGGCCGGCCCGGCACGCTGCTCGGCGCGTTCCCCGAGGGCACGTGGACGCTGACCCAACTGGAGCTCGGATTGGGCGACACGCTGGTCCTCTACACCGACGGCGTCACCGACACGCGCGGGCCCGAGGGGCGCTTCGGCACCGATCGGCTTGAGGCGCTGCTGCACGACATCGGCCCGCAGGACGCCGACGTCGTCGCCTCCCGCATCGACGAGGCGCTCCTGGCGTTCGGCGACCAGCGCGACGACGTCGCGGTGCTGGTGCTGCGGGGCAACGCCGGCGGCCCGCGCTCCGCCCTGCTCGGCGCCGCCGAGGCTCACGCGACCTGACGTCCGTCCCCGGACGCGCGAATTCGTCCGCAACGTGCGGCATGCTCGCGCGCACAGCCGTCGACGCGCCGGGCCGTCTGGCGTGCAATGCCGTGCTGCAGGAGGGGTCATGGAGAGGTCGCTTCCGATCTACGCGAGCACCGCCACGCGCCGTGGTCGCGGCCGGGGCTGGTCGTCGCGGCGGCGGCGTCGTGGGGCGCGGATCCTCCGGGCGACGCTCCTCGGCGTCTCGGCGGGCGGCTTGG
>JAOPZP010000073.1 GCA_025964055.1 Conexibacter sp. | reverse complement strand
AGCTCGCCGGCATCCTCTCGCTGACCTTCGGCTGACCCGCACCGGGGTCGCCGCCGCCAGATCCTAGAATGGAGTGCAGCACCCGGCCGCGCCCCTGCGCGGTCGCTGCGCATGCCCATATGGCCCTCCGCCCGCTCCTCACCCACCTCGCCGACGACCCCAACGGCCCGCGCCTGGCGCGCGACGGCGGCCGTGCGTTCGTCTCGGCCTCCTACCGCCCGTTCGTGGTCGGCGCGCTGCTCGACGGCCTCGACGGCCCGATGGCCGGGCGCCCGGCGCTGGTCGTCGCCGCCGACGATCGCCAGGCGCGCGACCTCGCCGCCGACCTGCGCCACTGGCTTGCGCCGCGCCCCGTCCGCTTCTACCCGAGCCGCGGCGTGGCCTACGAGTCGCACCTCGCGCCGCCACCGCACCTCGTCGGCCTGCGCGTCGCCGCGCTCGACGCGCTGCTGAAGCCGCTCTCCGACGACGCGGAGCCCCCGGTCGTCGTCGTCTCGGCGGTCGCGCTCAGCGAGAAGGTCCCCGACCCGTCGCTGCGACCCTCGTCCTTCACGCTGCGCGTCGGCGACCTGCTCGACCTCGACGAGGTCTCCGCCGACCTCGTGGCCGCCGGCTACGAGCGCGTCGACCAGGTCGAGGATCGCGGCCAGTTCGCGATCCGCGGCGGCATCCTCGACGTCTACCCGGCCACCGCCGACCACGCGGTCCGCGTCGACCTGTTCGACATCGAGATCGAGTCGCTGCGCGAGTTCTCGACGTTCACCCAGCGCTCGCTGGCCGAGCTGACCGAGCTGGAGATCGCGCCCGCCGCCGAGCTGGCGGCCGAGCACCGCGAGGCGGCCGAGATCGCCGCGGTCTCCGACGCCGAGGACCGCCCGGACGTCGCCGAGCTGCTGCCCGTCGACCAGTTCCACGCGTTCCTGGACCTCGCGCCCGCCGACGCGGCCGTGATCCTCGCCGAGGAGGCCGAGATCGGCCCCGCGCTGGCCGACCACTGGCAGGACGTCTGCGCCGCGTTCCACGCCACCGACGCGCACGACCTCTACGTCAGTCCCGAGACCGTCACCGCCGCGCTGGACGCTCGCGCCCACGTGCGCCTCAGCGCGCTGTCGGGCGACCAGCCGTTCGAGTTCCGCGCCCAGGCCGCCGACCTCGGCGCCCGCTCGCTGCGCGAAGCCGAGCCGCAGCTCGAGAAGCTCGTGCGCTCCAACTACCGCACGGTCGTCACGTGGCCTCGCCGCGGCGAGGGCGAGCGCACCGCCTACAACCTGGCCCGCCTCAAGGCGCACTGGCTGACCGGCGATGCCGCGGAGACCACGGAGCCCGGCGAGCTGCGCTTCGTCACCGCCGGCCTGCGCGACGGCTTCATCGCCGCGGGGCCGCGCATCGCGATCGTCCCCGAGCACCGCCTGTTCCGGCGCAAGCGCGCCGAGCGCGCCGACGGGCCGCAGACCCGCCGTCGCGGCGCGCTGCGCTCGTTCAGCGACCTGCGCACCGGGGAGCACGTCGTCCACGAGGATCACGGCGTCGCGCGCTTCGCCGGCTTCGAGACCAAGACGGTCGCGGGCGTCACGCGCGACTACCTGCAGCTCGAGTTCGCCGGCACGGACAAGGTGTACATGCCGGTCGAGCAGCTCACCAAGATCTCGCGCTACCTCGGCGCGGGCGGCGGCTCGCCCACGCTGAGCAAGCTCGGCGGCAAGGCCTGGGAGACGATGAAGGCGCGCGCCCGCCGCGCCGCCCAGGAGCTCGCCGGCGAGCTGCTCAACCTCTACGCCGAGCGCCGCAAGCGCGCCGGCCACGCCTACCCCGAGGACTCCGAGTGGCTGCGCGAGTTCGAGGAAAAGTTCCCCTACGCGGAGACGGCCGACCAGCGCGAGGCGATCGAGGTCGTCAAGTCCGACATGGAGCGCGCGACGCCCATGGACCGGCTGATCTGCGGCGACGTCGGCTACGGCAAGACCGAGGTCGCGCTGCGCGCGGCGTTCAAGGCCGCCGACGACGGCAAGCAGGTGCTGGTCCTCGCCCCGACGACGATCCTCGCCCAGCAGCACTTCGGCAACTTCGCCGAGCGGCTCAAGGACTACCCCTTCACCGTCGACCACGTCTCGCGGTTCCGCACGCCCAAGGACCAGAAGGCCGTCGTGCAGGCCTTCAACGAGGGCAAGGTCGACATCCTGATCGGCACCCATCGCCTGCTGGGACGCGACATGCGGGGCAAGGACATCGGGTTGATCGTCGTCGACGAGGAGCAGCGCTTCGGCGTCAAGCAGAAGGAGCTGCTGCGCCAGCTCAAGCTGAAGGTCGACGTGATCGCGATGTCGGCGACGCCGATCCCGCGCACGCTGCAGATGTCGATGGCGGGCATCCGCGACATCTCGGTCATCGAGACGCCGCCCGAGGGTCGCCGTCCGGTCAAGACCTACGTCGGCGAGTACGACGAGGAGCTCGTCAAGCAGGCGATCATCCGCGAGAAGCAGCGCGGAGGACAGGCGTTCTTCGTGCACAACCGCGTGGAGTCGATCGAGGAGACCGCCGAGCGCCTGCGCGGCCTGTGCCCGGGCGTCACGTTCGAGGTCGCCCACGGGCAGCTCGACGAGAAGGTGCTCGAGCAGAAGATGCTCGCGTTCCTACGCGGCGACGCCGACGTCCTGGTCGCGACCTCGATCATCGAGTCAGGGATCGACATCCCGCAGGCCAACACGCTGATCGTCGAGCGCTCCGACCTCTTCGGCCTCGCTCAGCTCTACCAGATCCGCGGGCGCGTCGGGCGCTCTCGCGAGAAGGCCTACGCCTACCTGCTCTACCCCGCGCACGCCTCGCTGACCGAGGAGGCGATGAAGCGGATGGCCGCGCTGAGCGACTACACCGAGCTCGGCGCCGGCTTCAAGATCGCCATGCGCGACCTCGAGATCCGCGGTGCCGGCAACCTGCTGGGCGACGAGCAGTCAGGCCACGTCGCGGCGCTCGGCTTCGAGCTGTACATGCAGATGCTCGACGAGGCCGTGCAGGAGGCCAGCGAGCGCCCCGACGAGGAGGAGCGCGAGCCCGTGCGCCTCGACGTCAACGTCGACGCGTACGTGCCGGCCGACTACGTCCCCTACGAGCAGGCCAAGATCGACGTGCACCGGCGCATCGCCGGGGCGCGCGAGGTCGCCGAGCTGGGGATGCTGCGCGACGAGCTCGAGGACCGCTTCGGCGAGGTTCCCCAGCCCGTGCTCAACCTGCTGGCGCTGCAGCAGGCGCGCATCAAGCTCGGTCAGGCAGGTGCCCGCGCGGTGACGTTCCGCGGTGATCGCCTGTCGGTGACGCCCATCGACCTGGACGCCGAACGGGCCAAGCGGCTGAAGATCGACCTGCCGGAGTCAACCTACGAACCGGGCCGCTCGCAGCTGTCGGTGCGGGTGCCGACGGAGCCCGAACAGCGCTTTCCAGCGGTGATCGCGGCCGCCGACGCACTCCTGGCCGTCGTGACGGCGGCCGCGTAGCTGTGTCGATTGGACATAGGTTTAAGGTGCGCTTCATACGGACCCTGGTAGCTTCCGCCCCGCTATGACATCGACTCGTCGCTACCTGGCGCTCCTGAGCGCCTTTTTCGTGCTCCCCCTGGCTCTGTCCGCCTGTGGCGGCGGTGGAGGCGTGCCCGGCAACGCCGTGGTCAAGATCGGCAGTGACTCGATCAAGACCACGGAGTTCGACCACTGGCTCAAGGTGGCGGCGACCTCGCAGCAGCAGCAGACCGGGGCGACGGGTGCGGCGGCGATCCCGCAGCCGCCGGACTTCAAGGCCTGCATCGCCACCAAGAAGAAGACGGCGACCAAGCCGGCCAAGGGCCAGCCCACGCCGACCGACGCCACCTACAAGGCCCAGTGCAAGACGGAGTACGACAGCCTGCGCGACTCGGTCATGCAGTTCCTGATCTCGTCGGCCTGGATCGAGGGCGAGTCCCACGACCAGGGCGTCAAGCTGACCGACGCCCAGGTCAAGAAGGACTTCGACAAGCAGCGCAACCAGAGCTTCCCCAAGGACAAGGACTACCTGGCCTTCCTGAAGAGCTCGGGCTACGTCCAGGAGGACCTGCTGTACCGCATGAAGGTGCAGAGCCTCTCCACGAAGCTGCGCACCCAGATCCTCAAGGGCACCGACAAGGTCAGCGACGCGCAGATCGCCGACTACTACAACAAGAACAAGGCCCGCTTCTCGGTGCCCGAGAAGCGCGATCTGCGCATCGTGCTGACCAAGACCCAGGCCACGGCCAACAAGGCCAAGGCGGCGCTCGACGGCGGCCAGTCCTTCAAGGCGGTCGCGGCGAAGTACTCGGTCGACCAGGGCACGCGCGACAACGGCGGCCTCCTCGCCGCGGTCCCCAAGGGCCAGCAGGAGAAGGCGCTGGACGACGCGACGTTCAAGGCCGCCAAGGGCAAGATCGAGGGCCCGGTCAAGACGCAGTTCGGCTACTACGTCTTCGAGGTCGCCAAGATCTCGCCCGGCTCGCAGCAGTCGCTGGCGCAGTCCAAGGCGTCGATCAAGCAGCTCCTGGTCTCCCAGCAGCAGCAGAAGAAGCTCGACGCGTTCGTCAAGTCCTTCCAGGCCAAGTGGAAGAAGCGGACGGACTGCCAGAAGGGCTACGTGACCACCGACTGCAACAACGCGCCGAAGAAGGCCGCGACGACCGCCGCCGCGACGCAGCCGACGCCGCAGCCGGCGCCGACGACGACCACGAAGTAGGCGCGGGGCGCCGGGTGGATCTCGGCGGGTGTCGCGGTTCGCGACACCCGCCGGAGCAGGGCTCTGGCGCTAGATTGCGAGCGGTGTCGCCCCTCGCGACACCCGCCGGAGTAGGGCGCTGGCGCTAGATTGCGAGCGGTGTCCAAGACGCCCGCCGAAGTCGCCCAGGCCCTGGAGCAGCTCGACGCCCTGACGCGGCGCCTGCGGGTCGAGTGCCCGTGGGACCGCGAGCAGGACGAGCGCACGATCGTCCCCCACACGCTCGAAGAGGCCTACGAGCTCGCCGACGCGGCGCACCGCCGCGATGACGCCAAGATGCTCGACGAGCTGGGCGACGTCCTGTTCCAGGTGCACTTCCTCTCGCTGCTGCTGGAGGAGCGCGACGCGGGCTCGCTGGCCGACGTCGCCGAGCACGTCCGCCAGAAGCTCATCCGGCGCCACCCGCACATCTTCGGCGAGACCGAGGTGGCCGACGCGGGGGAGGTGCTGGCCAACTGGGACGCCATCAAGTCCACCGAGGCGGGGCGCGAGCCCGGCATCTTCGGCGAGGTCCCGGAGAACCTGCCCGCGACGCTGTACGCCCGCAAGGTGCAGCGGCGGACCGCCACGACCGGCTTCGACGTCGACGCGCCGCCCTACGACGCCGTCGCGGGCCAGCTGGAGCAGCTCGAGGGGTCCGCCGCGGGCGACGATCCCGACGCCCGGTACGCCGACGTCGGCGACCTGCTGTTCGCCGCGGTCAACGTCGCGCGCAAGCTCAAGGTGGACCCGGAGCTCGCGCTGCGGTCCTCGGCCGATAGGTTTCGCGCGCGCGTCGAGGCCGCCGAGCGGCTCGCCGCGGCCGACGGCGAGACCTGGAACGGCCTGGGCACCGGCCGCCAGCTGAACTACTACGCGCAGGCTCGACTCCGAGAAGAACAGGACTGAAACGACCTCATGAGCGCCATCGAACGCGTCCACGCCCGGCAGATCCTCGACTCGCGCGGCAACCCGACCGTCGAGGTCGAGCTGGCCCTGCGCTCCGGGGCGACGGGCCGTGCCGCCGTCCCGTCGGGCGCGTCGACCGGCGAGTTCGAGGCCACCGAGCTGCGCGACGGCGGCCCGGAGTACCTCGGCAAGGGCGTGACCAAGGCGGTGGCCAACGTCAACGGTGAGATCGCCGCGGCGGTCGCCGGCCTGGACGCCACCGACCAGGGCGGCCTGGACCGCCGGCTCATCGAGCTCGACGGCACGCCGAACAAGTCGCGCCTGGGCGCCAACGCGATCCTCGGCGTGTCGC
>JAOPZP010000042.1 GCA_025964055.1 Conexibacter sp. | reverse complement strand
CGGGCGCTTCGCGTTTGAGCACCCTGGCGCCGCTCGGTCCGCGCACGGGGTCAGCGCGCGCGGCGATCGCGCCGGCGGCGTACCGTCGTCGCCATGGAGCTTCCCGAGACGATGCAGCCGTCCTCGGACGAGCGGATCGCCGGATGGATCGGCGTGATGGTGGCGCTGGGCGCCGGGGCCATCTGGATCAGTCGGCGCAGGCGCGTGGCCGGCGCGGATCGCGGCTGAAGCGGCGGCGCCTCAGCCGCCGTGCCTCAGCGCGACGCGCGCTCGCGGCCGGTGGTGCGCCGCATGCTCAGGCGCGCACGGAGGCCGCTGCGATGCTTGCGCGGCTCGGGCGCTCCGTCGGCAGGACGCCGCCCCAGCGTCTCGCCCTCCGCCAGCGAGCACAGGCTGGGCTCGTAGCGGAAGGCGTGACGGGTGGAGGAGGCCATGGTCCTATGGTCGGCAGGCGAGGTGGCTCCTGCATCCCGCGAACGGGGGATCTGACAGCTACCGCCCGAGGCGTACCGTGCGGTCGTAGGCGCGCTGGTTGCCGGCCCAGTCATGGACCGTCAGGTGCAGCACGGCGCGGCGCCCGCGGAGGGCGGCCGAGCGCAGCAGGGCGCCGGCGCCCCGGCGCGGGACGACCTGGAGCTGCACGCGGCCCGCCAGGTCTGTCGAGGCCAGGCCGAACGCCACGGTCTTGCCCCGGAGGCGCAGCGACGCGACGGTCTGGCCGGGCTCGCTGACCTTCAGCGCGACGCCCGTGTAGTACGAGTACCCGCGGCTGACGTGGCGGCGCAGCATGCGCCCCGACACGGTCGCGCTGGGCTTGCTCGTGTCGTCGGGCACGGCGCCGGTGGACGCGATCGCGCCCAGCTGCTGACCGAGGAAGACGCCGTTCTGCCCGGTGACGCGTCCGGTGGCCGGATCGAAGCGGACCAGCCGCGACTGGGGCGGCGAGGCGGCGCGGGGTCCGTGGAGCGCCGAGACCGCGTAGACGATGCCGCCCGAGCCCACCGTCGCCCGCACGGGCGCCGTCGCCGTGAACGGCAGGGCCGCCAGGGTCGAGAGCGTGCCGGCGCCCGGCGCCGTCTCGGCGACGAACGCCCCGCGCGCCGCCGACAGGCCGAGCAGGCGGCCGTCGGCGCCGAAGTCCACGGCCGCGCCCGGATCGGTGCCTGCGTTCACGTCACCGGCGGCGAAGGCCAGCGCCGGGTTGGTCGCGGCCGTGACGCCGGTGGCGAGCGTCACGGTCTCGTCGCGCCCCGCGACGATGATCCGCGCCGTGGCGCCGTCGGGCGCGACCGCGAAGGTCAGCGCTCCGGCCGGGTCGATCGCGGCCGTGACCGGGTGGTCGTACTTCATGATGGCCTTGCCCGTGGCGGCGTCGAGCGTGGCCACGTTGCCCGCCGAGGTGAGGGCCAGCAGCGCGCCGCCGGGTGCGCGGTCCAGGGCGACGACGTGCTCACCGGCGCCGAGGCCGGAGACGTCGACGAGGCTCTGCACGCCGGGCAGCGAGTCGCTCTGGAAGACGGCCACCTGGCCGGCGGACGTGACGCCGGTGAAGCCTTCGGCGGCGTGGGCGGCCGACGGCGCGGCGAGCGCGGCCCCCAGGGCCGCGGCGGTGAGGAGGGAGCGGGAGGCGGTCATCGCTCCAGAACGCACTGCGGCCCCGAACGTCACGGCACGCCAGGGCCCACGTCGCCCGTCCCGCCTGCCGGTGCGGTATACCCGCTCGCCAATGCCGCCCGCCGACGTCGAGCTCTACCAGCGCACCTACTCGACCCTCCTGCGGTCGCGGGGCGAGACCAAGCTGAGGATCCTGGAGTCGACGCACCGCGCGATCGAGTCGTCCCTGCATCCGCTGGCCGCCTCCGACGACCTCGACCTCGGCGCCTTCCTCTATGCCACGCAGCGGCTCCCGGCGAAGATCTACGAGGGCCGCGTCGTGATCATGGGCCAGGAGGAGGAGCAGTTCGCCGCCGCGTCGCTCGCCCTGGACCAGTGGCCGACGACCGAGGCGCCCGCGCGCCGGCGCCAGTGGCACGAGGGGCCCAGCGGGCAGTGGGGCGTGCTGCTGTCCTCGACGTCCGACGTCGACGACCTCGTCCCGACGCTGGTGGCCTACCAGATCGAGTGGAACAAGCTGCGCCGCAAGCTCAACGCGATCGGCTGGCCGCGGCCCCAGGGCCTGCCCGGCGCCGCGGAGTGCTCACGGGCGCTCGGCGGTTCGATCGACGACTGGGAGCGCCTGCAGGAGGCGTGGGGCACTGCCTTCGCCCGCCGCCTCGGCCAGGTCGCCGAGACCAACCTCTCGCTGCGCGTCCGCATGCTCGGCGGCTCGCAGGTGAGCTACGCGCGCATGACGCGCCGCTGGTGGTCCCCGGTCGCCCAGCAGCTCGACGGCGCGGGCCTCCGCGGCGCGCCGTTGTTCTTCGTCTCGTCCAACACCCACTCCTTGGTCAACCTGCTCTCCGGCGACGCCCGCGCCCGCGAGTCGGCGCTGGTCGAGTGGGTCGAGCGCGCCGGCCCGCGTGACCTGCAGGAGGAGCTGCGCGCCTTCCGCGAGGAGCGCACCGCCGGGTCGTGGGACAACTTCCTGTACTTCCTGGCCCGCGAGCAGTTCATGCTCGATCCGGACGCCCAGCCGCGCCGGCGCCAGACCGAGAGCGCCAGCGGGATCGTGCACCTCAACTCCGAGTCCGGCCTGCGCGTCGCCGCCCAGGTGATGCCGCTGGCCAAGCTCGACCCTGGTCGCCTCGACCCGCGCCTGGGCGACATCGACATCGAGGCCCTGCGCAAGAGCGGCGCCGCGATCGTCAACATCGACTACCCGCTGGGCCTCGCGGCCTACAACATCCTGCGCGAGATCACCGAGGACCGCGACACGCTGCGCGGCGTCTACGTGCTCGGCAAGGCCGCCACGCTCAACGCCGACGTCGGCGACGTCATGATCTCCAACACGATCTTCGACGAGCACTCGGGCACGACCTACTGGCTCGACAACGCCTTCGCCTTCGACGACATCAGCCCGTACCTGCGCTTCGGCTCGGGCCTCGACAACCAGCGCGCCGTCACCGTCCGCTCGACCTTCCTGCAGAACCGCGACTACCTCGACCGCTACTACCGCGAGGCGTTCACGGTCGTCGAGATGGAGGCCGGGCCCTACTGCGACGCGGTCTACGAGACCGCCGAGCCCGACCGCTACCCCGCCGGCGAGCAGGTCAACTTCTCCAAGCTGCCGATCGACTTCGGGATCGTCCACTACGCCTCTGACACGCCGTTCACGCAGGCCCGCACGCTCGGCGCCCGCGGCATGAGCTACTACGGCATGGACTCGACCTACGCGACCTCGATCGCGATCCTTCGCCGGATCTTCGCCCAGGTGGGCGCGCTCAGCTGAGACGGGTCACGCGAAGATTCGCGGGATTTTCACCCAGGTCGGCGCGCTCAGCTGAGACGGCTCGCGCCGGCCGATCGCGACACGCGCTGCGGTCCAGCGATTCACCGGTCGATGACCGGGGAAGCACGTCGAACCGGGTCGCGCGTCCTGCCGGCCCGCTAGCGTGAGCATCAGCCATGGTCAACGAAGAGATCCGCACGCTGCACGATGCCGACGGCACGCCCGTCTGCAACGTGTCGTTCGATCTGTCGGCGGCGCAGCTCGCCGCGGCGTCGCGCGCCGTCGAGACGGTGCGCATCGAGCGCCACCGCCACCTCGAGCTGAGCACCGACGACGTCCTGGCCCTGCGTGAGCTCACCGGGCTCTCCGACGAGCTGCACCGTCTTGCCGAGCACGGCGCCAACGGCACGGTCGTCCTGCAGCTCGCGCGCTTCGTCGCGCTGCACGACGCGCTCGCCGAGTGGCTGCACACCATGCAGGAGCGCGGCTGGATGCGCGAGGACGACGAGGCGATCCACCCGCTGGTCGCCGCCCTCGTCGATCCCATGGCCTCCCTGCGGGCCGACGCGCTGCACGCCGTCCTCGGCGCCGGCGCCGAAGCGCCAGGCTCCTGACCGCGCCGCACGGCCGCGAACGAGCCCTCGCCCCGCAGCTTGACCCGCCACCCGTGGCGGGCGTACCGTCGCGAGCGGAGGCGCCTCTACCGCCAGGAGGTCCTGATGGACCGCAAGTACATCGACTGCCGCGACATGCCGAGCGAGAGCGGGTGCGACATCGCCATGTCGGGCAGCGAGAACCACATCCTCGACGCGGCGGTCACCCACGCCGTCACCGCGCACGGCCACGAGGACACGCCCGAGCTGCGCGAGCAGATCCGCGGCGCGCTGCGCGACGAAGTGCCCGGCGCGCTGGCCTGACGCCGGTCACCCGACCGCGACCGCCGGTGCCGGCGACGGCGCCGGCGTTCGCCACGCGCACGGCCGTTCGCCTCCGGACGACCGGCGCGCCATCGCTCATTGCGGCCGCCGACCCGGGGGGTACCGCGAGGCGACCATCCCCGCAACGAGGAGCCTCGCATGATCCAGCGCATCGACCGCCTCGGCGTCGAGCTGCCCCCTCCGTCCGAGCCCGATCCCGCCGGCGCGGCCGCGGTCCAGGAGCTGATGGGCGGCCGCTTCGGCGAGATGTCCACGTTCATGAACTACACGTTCCAGTCGTTCAACTTCCGCGGGCGCCAGGCCGCGCGGCCGTTCTACGACCTCATCGCCAACATCGCCGCGGAGGAGTTCGGCCACATCGAGGTGGTCGCGGCGGCGATCAACACCATGTTGACCGATCCAGCCAACGTCGACGCCCACGCGCCCGACGCCACCCTCGCCAAGTACAAGGGCATCGGCAACCCCCAGCACTTCCTGCAGGGCGGCAAGGGGGCCCTGCCCCAGGACTCCAACGGCAAGCCGTGGAACGGCGAGTACGTCTTCAGCTCCGGCGACCTCGTCGAGGATCTCACGCACAACTACTTCCTCGAGACCGGCGCGCGAAACGGCAAGTTGAAGGTCTACCAGATGGTCGAGCACCCGGCCGCCCGCGCGCTGACCGGTTACTTGCTGGTCCGTGGCGGCGTCCACCAGATCGCCTACGCCCGCGCCCTGGAGAAGCTGACCGGCGTGGACATGATGAAGGCCTTCCCGGCGCCGCGGATCCCGACGGCCAAGATCCCCGAGTGCCGGCCGCACATCGAGAAGGGGCTGCACCGCATCCTGTACCGCTTCTCCCCGGCCGACTACCAGGAGATCGGCGCGGTCTTCAACGGGCCGCACCCCGAGACCGGCGAGGACCTCGTCGTCGAGCAGGGCCCGCCCGAGGGCGCGCTGCCGCACGACCTGCCGCCGCAGCCCGACGTCTTCGCGCCGGACTACGCGCCGCAGGACATCGCCGAGATCGCCCAGCGCCTGCGCAAGGCCGCCGGGCTGCCCGACGAGCCCACGGGACAGGTGGCCACCGACGGCTCGCGGTTCTCGAAGCTCAAGGACGCCGTCACGCCATAGCGGCGGCGACGCAGCACGAGGGTGGGCGGCGCCGTGCCCCCGCGCCGCTCACCCGGTGTTGCGCAGCCCGAAGGCGATGCCGGTGACCGTGCCCAGCAGCGCCTGACGATCCAGCGACGCGTCGGCGCGCGTGCGACGCAGCAGCTCGACCTGCAGGTGCGAGAGTGGATCGACCCACGGGTCGCGATGCGCCAGCCGCTCGCGCAGCCGCGGCGCGCCGGCCAGCATGCGGTCGTTGCCGGTGATCGCCATGACCCCGGCCATCACCCGGTCGTGCTCGGCGACGATCTGCGGCCAGAAGTGCTCGCGCAGCTCGGGGTCGACGAGCTCGAGGTAGCGCTCCGCGACGCCGAGGTCGGTCTTGAAGAGCGCCATCTCGAGCGTCGAGATCAGCGTCGCGAAGAACGGCCAGTCGGCGTGCATCGCGCGGTGGCGCTCGAGGTCGCCCTCGGCCAGCGCGGTCCCCGCGCCGTACCACGAGGGCAGCAGGATCCGGTTCTGCGTCCATGCGAAGACCCACGGGATCGCGCGCAGCGACTCGATCGAGCCGTCGCCGCCGCGCGACGGCGGCCGCGACCCGATGTTCAGCTCGCTCAGCGCCTCGATCGGCGTGATCTGGAAGAAGAAGCGCGCGAAGTCGGGGTCGTCGTAGACCAGCGCGCGATACGTCTCGCGCGAGCGCCGCGCCATGCGGTCGATCTCCGCGCGCCAGTCCTCCGGCGCGGGGGGGCGCGCCACGTTGGAGGCCAGCAGCACGGCGCTCAGCGTCTGCTCCAGCGAGCGCTCGGCCAGCTCCGGATGGCCGTAGCGGGCCGAGATCGTCTCGCCCTGCTCGGTGATCCGGATGCGGCCGTGCAGGGAGCCGGTCGGCTGGGCGACGATCGCGCGGAAGGTCGGCCCGCCGCCGCGCGACGTCGAGCCGCCGCGGCCGTGGAAGAGCTCGAGCTCGACGCCCGCCTCCTCGGCCTGGCGCGCGAGCTCCAGCTGCGCGCCGCGCAGCGCCCACTGGCTGGCGACGAAGGACCCGTCCTTGCCCGAGTCCGAGTACCCCAACATGACGACCTGGCGCTCGCCCTGCTCGCGCAGCAGCGCGCGGTAGTCGTGGCTGGCGTACAGCGCGGCCATCGTGGCCGGCGCGTGCTCGAGGTCGGCGAGCGTCTCGAAGAGCGGGACGAAGCGCATGTTCAAGGCCTCGCGCGGTCCCGGCGTTCGCCGCGCCGCGCGCTGCGCCAGCCAGCGGGCGCCGAGGACGTGCGACGGCCGCTCGGTCATCGACACGATCAGGCAGCGCACGACCTGCGGCCCGTAGGCCTCGGCCGCCAGCGCCGCGGCGTCCAGCGCGGCCACGAGCTCGCCGGCGGTCCCCGGCGGGCGGCGCTCCAGGCCGGTGCGGCCCGCGGCGATCGCGTCGGCCAGCAGCGTTTGGCGCTCGGCCTCGGGCGCGTTGGCGTAGCCGGGCAGCAGCGCCTCGACCGCCGCGTCGATGACCGTGGCGTTCTGGCGCAGGTCCAGCCCGGCGAGGTGGAAGCCGAAGATGTCGACCTGGCGCAGCAGCCGGCGGATCGCGCCGCCGGCGACGTGCGCGGAGCCCAGCGAGCCGGCGATCAGCTCGAGGTCTGCGCGCAGCTGGGCCGGCCCCTCGTAGCCCGGCTCGCCGCCGCGCCCCGCCAGCGTGTTCTGCAGCCGGTGCTCGATGAAGCCCAGCTTGGTTCGCAGCGGCTCCCAGGCGAAGTGGGCCCGGGCGAGCACGTCGGCGCTCGGCAGCTCGGCGGCGTCGCGCGCCAGCGAGGCCTCCAGCTCCGGGCTCACGTCCAGGCGCCGCTCGGACTGCGCGAAGCGCCCCGCCAGCCGGGCCACGCGCCGGCGCAGCAGCTGCAGCGCGGCGCGGCGATGCAGCTCGATCGTGCGCGTGACGGTGTCGGCGCCGACCTCGGGGTGGCCGTCCATGTCGCCGCCGGGCCACGAGGCGAACTCGAGCACGGGGGCGTCGGGCAGCGGCGCGACGCCGCGCTCGAGCTCGTCGAGCACGGCCGGCACCGCGTCGTAGAGCACGGACTCGTACACGTACAACATGCGGCGCACCTCGTCCTCGACGTGCGGCCGCGCGCGGCGGACCTCGTCGGTCTGCCACCACACGGTCAGCACTTCGCGCAGCTCGGCGAGCAGCGTGCGGCGGCGCTGCTGTCCGATCCGCGGATCCTCGACGCGGTCCAGCAGCTCGGTGATCTCCCACTGGTGGTCGAGGACCGAGCGTCGCGCCGCCTCAGTGGGATGGGCGGTGAGGACGAGCTCGACGTGCAGGTCGGCCAGCGCCCGCGCCCCGTCGACGCCGTGGGCGGCCAGCACCTGGGCGGTCTCGGCGATCGACTCGCGCTGGCGCGCGCCCTCGACGTCGTAGCCGCGGCGGCGGCGCAGCCGCTCGCGCTCCTCGGCGATGTTGGCGAGCTGCAGCTGCAGCGAGCACGCGCGGATGATCGGCTCCAGGCCGTCCTCGGGCAACTCGTGGAGGCGGTCGAAGAGCTGGCCGGCGGCGCTGGCGTCGCCCTGGCGGACGCGGGCGGCGGTGGCGTGCAGCCACTGCACCGTATCGGCGAACTCGGCGCCGCACTGCTCGGTCAGCACCTCGTGGACCAGCCCTTCGAGGAGGGCGACGTCGGCGGCGTCCATAGGCACTTCACGCTAGCCGCAGCCGCGCGGCGATCGTGTGGGCGCACGTTCAGAATGCACCGCAATGGACCTGCGACAGCTCGAGTACTTCGCCGCGGTCGCGCGCCACCGCCACTTCCGCCGCGCCGCCGAGTCGCTCTACGTGACGCAGTCGGCGGTCTCCCAGCAGGTCCGGCGCCTCGAGGCCGAGCTGGGCCTGGAGCTGCTGCGACGCACCGGCGGCCGGCCGCCGGTAGAGCTCACGCCCGCGGGCGCCGAGCTGCTGGAGCGCGCCGAGGCGATCCTGGGCGACGTCGCCCAGGCCCGCGCCGCGATGGACCAGCACGCAGGGACGCGGCGCGGCGGC
>JAOPZP010000568.1 GCA_025964055.1 Conexibacter sp. | reverse complement strand
CAGGTGGTCGACTAGAGTTGCCGACCCGTCACCATGGATGCTCCGCCCGGACCCAGCGTCGAGCGCTCGATCCTGCACCCGGTGCTGGCGGGCGTCGTCGCCGCGTTCGTCGGCTTCGCCGGCGCGTTCGCGATCGTCCTGGCCGGCCTGCACGCCGTCGGCGCGAGCGACGCGCAGGCGTCCTCGGGGTTGTTGGTGCTCTCGGTCTCCATGGGTGCGGTGGGCGTGGCGCTGTCGCTGCGCCACCGCATGCCGCTGACGATCGCCTGGTCGACGCCGGGCGCGGCGCTGCTGATCAGCGCCGGTCACGTCCACGGCGGCTACCCGGCCGCGCTCGGCGCGTTCGCGCTGGCGGGCCTGCTGGTCGTCGTCGCCGGGCTGTGGCCGGCCATGACGCGCGCGATCCTCGCCATCCCCGGCCCGCTGGCCAACGGGCTGCTGGCCGGCGTCCTGCTGTCGGTCTGCCTGGCGCCCGTCCACGCCGTGGTCGACGTGCCGCGCCTGGCCATCCCGGTCGTCGTCGTGTGGCTCGTCCTCACGCGCGTGGCGCGCCGCTGGGCGGCGATCGGCGCGCTGGCCGCCGCGGCGATCGGCGTCGCGCTGGACCCCGTCGCCGGCGCGGGATCCGCGCACCTCGCGCCGCAGCTCACCTGGGTCACGCCGCACCTGGACGCCGGGACGCTCATCGGCCTCGGCCTGCCGCTGTTCGTGGTGACGATGGTGTCGCAGAACGTCGCGGGCCTCAGCGTCCTGCGCGCCAACGGCTACCGGGCGCCGCTGCGCTCGGTGCTCACGACCACCGGCGTCGCCTCGATCGCCGGCGCGCCGGTCGGCGCCCACGGCATCAACCTCGCCGCCATCACCGCCGCGCTGACCGCCGGGCCCGATGCCGATCCGGACCCCGCGCGCCGCTGGATCGCCGGGGTCAGCGCGGGCGTCGTCTACCTGTTCCTCGGGCTCGGCGCCGGGCTCGCGACCGCGCTGCTGGCCGCCTCGCCGCCGGTGCTGATCGAGGCGGTCGCCGGGCTGGCGCTGCTCGGCACGCTCGGCGCCGCGCTGCGCGCCGCAACCGCCGACGACGACCAGCGCGAGGCCGCGATGATCACCTTCGTCGTCAGCGCCTCGGGGATCACCGTCATCGGGATCAGCGCGCCGTTCTGGGGCCTGCTCGCCGGGCTCGCGTTCCTCGGCCTGCACCGCGCGCGATACGGTCGGCCGCGCACCGTCCATGAGCCGGCCGTCCCCGCACCGCGCAGCGCCCGAGAGACGTCCTGACGGCCGGCTGGTCGTCGACCGCCTCGGCGACGACGTCGACGCCCAGGTCGTCGTGCTCGACGACGCCCGCGTCGGCGAGGGGCCGATCCGCGAGCCGCACCGCCACGACTACCACGAGCTCTTCTGGCTGCGCGACGGTGCCGGGCAGCACCTGATCGACGGCGAGGAGCTGGCGGTCGTGCCGCGCACCGTGACGGTCATCGGGCGCGGTCAGGTCCATCAGTTCCGCCACGCCAGCGGCCTGCGAGGTGGGCTGCTGCGCTTCACCGACGCGGCGCTGGCCGGCGGCGCCGAGCGCATCGCGGCCGGCTGGCTGCTGACCGGCCGCGGCGGCCGCGCGATCGCCGTGCCCGACGGCGAGGGCGCTCGCCTCGACGGCCTGCTCGCCGTGCTGCGCGCCGAGACGCAGCGCCCGGCCGACCCGTTCTCGGCCGACGTCGTGCGCCACCTGATCTCCACGCTGCTGCTCTGGCTGGAGCGCTGGTACGACGCGTCGCGCACCGAGCGGCGCGACGCCGACGACGCCGAGGTCCAGCTGCACCGGCGCTTCACCGCGCTGCTGGAGCGCGACTTCGCCCGCCACCACGACGCCGGCCACTACGCCGACGCGCTGGCCGTGCCGGGGCCGGCGCTTTCGCGCGCGCTGGTCGCGCTGACCGGGCGCGCGACCAAGGAGCTGATCACCGAGCGCGTGATGCTCGAGGCCGTGCGCCTGCTGCGCTTCACCGACCTCGCCGTCGGCGAGGTCGCGTTCCGCGTCGGGTTCGCCGACCAGCTGTACTTCTCGCGCGCGTTCAAGCGGTCGGTGGGCCGGGCGCCGCAGGCCTACCGCGACGCGGCTCGCGGCTAGCCGCTCGCACGGAAGTCCATGCATCGGCGGACTTTGCCCATACCGCGGGCGCCGGCCGCCGCCGACACTCATGTGCATGAGCCCGTCCACCGTCTCCGGCAGCGCCGACCGGGCCACGCCGTCGCTGCCCGCGACGCTGCGCCTCGGCCCCGTCCACCTCGTCGTCACCGACCTCGACCGCTCCGTGGCCTGGTACCAGCGCGCCCTCGGGCTGCGCGTCCACCGCCACGACGTGACCGACGCGGCGCTCGGCGCCGGCGGCGAGGACGTCGTCGTGCTGCACGAGCAGTCCCAGGCCCGCGCGGCCGGGCGCCACGCGGGGCTGTACCACTACGCCCTGCTCTACCCGACGCGCGAGGAGCTCGCCCGCGCGGCGCTGCGGCTCGCCGCCACCGGCACGCCGATCCAGGGCGCCTCCGACCACGGCACCCACGAGGCGATCTACCTGCCCGACCCCGACGGCAACGGCATCGAGCTCGCGGCCGACCGGCCGCGCGAGCGGTGGCCGACCCCGGAGGAGGAGTTCTCCGGCGGCGGTCCGCGGCCGCTGGACTTCGACGCGCTGCTGGCGACCGTCGCCGCCGAGGGCGACGCGGCCCCGGCCGGCCCGGTGCAGCCGGGCCTGCGCATGGGCCACGTGCACCTGCACGTCGGCGACGTCGCCGACGGCCTCGCCTTCTACCGCGACGTGCTCGGGTTCGACGTCTGGGCACTGCTGCCCACCGCCGCGTTCGTGTCGGCCGGCGGCTACCACCATCACCTGGGGTTCAACACGTGGAAGGGCGAGGGCGCCCCGAGCGTGCCCGACGGCGTCGTCGGCCTGCGCCACTGGACGATCGTGCTCGAGACGGTCGACCAGGTGGCCGAGGTGCGCGACCGCGTCCGCGTCGCCGGCTGCGCCGCCGAGGACGTCACCGGCGGCTTCGCCGTCGCCGATCCGTGGGGCATGCCGGTGCACGTGGTCGTCTCCGGCTGACCGCTGGCAGCGCGCGGACTTGCGTCCTCCTGTACCACTCTGCGAGGCTCAGCGACGCAGTCACCGCCCTTCGGTCCCGGAGGGCGGGGAGCAGGAGGAGAGAGCACATGCACAGCAAGCGCTGGGCGACCGCCGTGGCGGTCGCCGTGGTGGGTCTTGGGGCGTCGACGGCCACCGCCGGAGCGGCCCTGCCGGTCGTCTACAACTTCCCGACGGCCGTCGCGGCGTCGGCCGTCCAGCCCGGTGGTTCCCCACTGGGGGCCAACGACTGGTCCTGCAGTCCGTCAGCCGCGCACCCGCGGCCGGTCGTGCTCGTCAACGGCACGTTCGCCAACCAGATCAACAGCTGGAACGCGTTCTCGCCGTTGCTGAAGAACGACGGCTACTGTGTCTACACCTTCAACTACGGCGGCCTGTTCCTCGGCCAGGTCGGCGCCTACGGGCCGGTCGCGGCCTCGGCCGGCGAGCTGAAGACCGAGGTCGACAAGGTCCTGGCCAGCACGGGCGCGGCCAAGGTGGACATCGTCGGCTGGTCGCAGGGCGGCATGATGCCGCGCTACTACATCAAGAACCTCGGCGGGGCGGCGAAGGTGAACCACCTCGTCGGCCTGGCGCCGTCCAACCACGGCACGACGCTCAGCGGCCTCGCCACGCTGGCCGGGTACTTCCCGGGCGCACTGCCGCTCGTCGGCGCGCTGTGCCCCGCGTGCACCGACCAGCTCAAGGGCTCGCCGTTCATCACCGCGTTGAACGCCGGTGGCGACACGGTCCCCGGCGTCAAGTACACGGTGATCCAGTCGCGCTACGACGAGGTGGTCACGCCCTACACCTCGGCGTTCCTGTCGGGACCCAACGTCACCAACATCACGATCCAGGACGTCTGCTTCCTGGACGGCGGCGAGCACCTGTCGATGACCAGCGACCACATCGTCGGCCGGCAGATGCTCAACGCGCTCGACCCGGCCCACGCCAAGTCGACGCTCTGCACGCCGATCGTGCCCGCGGTCGGCGGCTGACCGGCGCCGCCTGACCCGGCGTCACCTGGAGGCCGGCACGCCGGCCTCCAGGTGCACGGCCTTGACCTGGGTCAGCTCGTCGAGCAGCTCCGGCCCGTAGCCCAGCCCCGCGCCGCTGATGCCGCGCGGATGCGCCGCGCCGCCGGGCGCGCCGCCCCAGACGGCGTTGACCTTGACCGTGCCGGCGCGCAGCTCCGCGCAGGCGCGGGCCGCGTGCTCCTGGGAGCACGTCAGCACCGTGGCCGCGAGGCCGTAGGGCGTGTCGTCGGCCGCCTGCAGCGCCTCGTCGAACGACGCGACCGTGCGCACCGGCGCGACCGGCCCGAACGCCTCGCGCGCCATGACGTCCATCTCGTCCTCGACCCCGTCGAGGACCGTCGCGGGGTAGAAGCAGCCGGGGCCGGGCACGGGGTCCCCACCGGTCATCACGGCCGCACCGGCGTCGCGCGCGGCGGAGACCAGCGCGTGGACGCCGGCGCGTGCGCGCTCGTCGACCAGCGGGCCGAGCCGGGTGTCGGGGTCGAGCGCCGGCCCGTGGCGCAGCTTTCGGGCCTCGGCGACGAGCGCGTCGAGGAACGGCGCCGCCACGTCGGCGTGGACGTAGACGCGCTCGACCGACACGCAGATCTGCCCGGCGTTGGCGAACGCGCCCGACGCCGCCTGCGCCGCCGCCCATGCGGGGTCGACGCCCGCGTCGACGATCAGCGGGTCGTTGCCGCCGAGCTCCAGGACCGCGTGCGCGCCGCGGGCCGCGCACGCCTGGGCGATCTCGCGCCCGGCGGTCGTCGAGCCCGTGTGCAGGACGACGTCGACGCCGGGATGCGCGGCCAGCGGACGGCCGGTCCGGCCGTCGCCCTGCAGCAGCGTGACGGCCCCGTCGGGCAGCTCGGCGGCGAACAGCTCGGCGAGCAGCTCCGAGCAGAACGGCGTGCGCTCCGATGGCTTGAAGACCACCGTGTTGCCGGTCGCCAGCGCGGCGGCCAGCCCCTGGGCGGCGATCGCGATCGGGTCGTTGAACGGCACGAGCGCCGCGACGACGCCGCGCGGCTCGTGCCGCATGGCGTCGAAGGCGGTGGCGGCGCCCTGCAGCGCGCGGCCGCGGTGCAGCGGCCCCAGCTCGGCGTACTGCTCGACG
>JAOPZP010000509.1 GCA_025964055.1 Conexibacter sp. | reverse complement strand
GGGTCGTGCCGTTCCTGACGACGTTCCAGGTCATCCGCTACTGGACCGAGATGGCCGAGCACGCCGGCCTGGACGCCGACAACCCCTGGATGGCGACGCGCAACTGGACCGGCTCGCTGCCGGCCCGCTGGCTGCTGGCGCCGCACCGCGACGACCAGTACCACCTCGTGCACCACCTGCTGCCGCGGATCCCGCACTACCGGCTCGCCGAGGCGCACCGCCTGCTCATGCACGTGCCGGAGTACGCGGCCGCCCACCACTGCGACGGCTTCTTCTTCGCCCGCCGTCCTGACGCCCCGTCGGTCCTGCAGGACATCGCCAAGCCCGACGAGATCACGCGGTACAAGGCGCTGCCCGCGCACCTGCGCACGCGCCGCCGGCTGGGCGTCGTCGGCGAGTCGTGAACCGCCCGGGTGGGCGGGTAGTACATCGCTATATTTCGTGAAGTCATGGCTGTCCCGCCTCTTCAGAACAAGCCCTGCGGTGGTCGCTACAGCGACATCGTCGCCGCCATCGGCAACACGCCGCTCGTCGAGCTGCGGCGCCTCTCGCCGAAGCCGGGGGTGCGGATCTGGGCCAAGATGGAGTCCCACAACCCGACGGGCTCGGTCAAGGACCGCGTCGCGCGGGCGCTGATCGAGGACGCCGAGGAGAAGGGCGCCGTCGGCCCCGACATGACGATCCTCGAGCCGACGTCGGGCAACACCGGCATCGCGCTGGCGATGATCTGCAGCCGCAAGGGCTACAAGCTCAAGGTCGTGATGCCCGACAACGTCACGCCCGAGCGCACCCAGCTGCTGACGATGTACGGCGCCGAGATCGTGTACTCGCCCGGGAACCTGGGCTCCAACGGCGCGGTCGCGATGGCGCTGGAGATGGCCGAGGCCGACCCGTCGTACTACATGCCCTACCAGTACGGGAACCCGGCCAACCCGCGGGCCCACTACGAGGGCACGGCGCCCGAGATCCTCGACGAGCTCGACGGCGACATCTCCGCGTTCGTCGCGGGCCTGGGCACCGGCGGCACGCTGATGGGCAACGGCCGTCGGTTCAAGGAGGAGCTCGGCGACGCGGTCAAGATCGTCGCGGCCGAGCCCATGCAGGGCGAGCCCGTCCAGGGCCTGCGGTCGCTGGACGACGGCTTCATCCCGCCGATCATCGACCTCTCGGTGCTGGATCGCAAGATCTTCGTCACCAACCGCGACGCGATCATCTGGACCCGCAAGCTCCTCGACGAGGAGGGCATCTTCGCGGGCGTCTCCTCCGGCGCGATCGCCTCGATCGCCGTGCGCATCGCCGGCGAGATGGACGAGGGCAACGTCGTGTTCATCGTCTGCGACGACGGCTGGAAGTATCTGTCGTCGGGGATCTACACGCTGCCGGTCGACGAGGTCGCCAACCTCGACTCCACCGTGTGGTGGTAGGCGCAGGCTCACGCCGCGCCTGCCAAACGGCGATACCGTCTTGATCAGCCGCTAACACCCGTCTGAAAGACTGCACGCATGCCTGGCATCGGCGTTCCCGAACTCCTCGTCATCCTCGTCATCGCCCTGATCGTCCTCGGCCCGAAGAAGCTGCCCGAGGCGGGCCGCGCGATGGGCAAGGGGATGCGCGAGTTCAAGGACTCGCTCAACGGCGACCACCCCGACGACGAGAAGCCCGCGATCAAGAGCGAGTAGGGCGAACGCTCGCCCAGGGGGCGAAGTTCGCTGCACGAGCTCGCCCAGGGGCTCGCTCGTGCGCGCTCGGTAGGGTCCTGGCTGATGCAGATCGCCCCGGATCTCCTGCAGCAGATCGTCGCCCACGCGCAGCGTGACGCGCCGGACGAGTGCTGCGGGTTCGTGTGGCTGGAGGGCGACCGGGCCGTCGAGGTGGTCGAGGTCGAGAACGTCGCCCACAGCCCGTTCCGCTTCGAGGTCGGGCCGAGCGACCTGTTCGCGCTGGCCGAGTCCGGGGAGGACGGCCGCCGCGCCGTCATCTACCACTCGCACACGCGCTCGGCGCCGCGCCCGTCGCAGACCGACGTGAACTTCGCGGCCAACTGGCCCGGCGTCGAGTGGCTCATCGTCGGCCTGGCCGGCGGTGTCGGCGGCGAGCCGGAGGTGCGCAACTGGCGCATCGATCCGGACGGGACCGTGCTCGAGGTCGAGGTACGGGTCGATGCCGGCGTCTGAGCCGCTCGTCTGCCCGTCGTGCGCCACGCCACACGGCCTCGAGGAGCGCTTCTGCCCCGATTGCGGCATGCCGCTGGTCTACGCGGGCGTGCGCGAGCAGCGGGTCACGTCCGCGCAGGAGCGGGCGCGCAAGATCAAGCCGCAGCTCTCCGAAGGCGAGCTCACGTCGGTCGCGACCGGCCGCAACCAGGCCGAGGCGGAGATGATCCAGGGGATGCTGCTGGAGGAGGGCGTGCCGTCGATGCTCAAGCGCTCGGCCGGCTTCGACGTCCCCGACATGCTCGCGGCCGGCCCGCGCGACGTGCTGGTGCCGCGCTCGGGCGTCGAGGTCGCGCGCGACGTGCTGCTGCAGGCCGACCTGCTCGGCGTGCCGGGCGCGTCGGGGGTCGACCGTCCGGTCCGGATCCTCGGCGGGCTGCTGGCGGCGCTGATCCTGGTGGCGCTGATCGCCTGGATCGGCACGGAGCTGCTGGTGTGAGCAGCGCGAAGGGGACGCCGATCGCCGTGACGGGCGCCACCGGCGGGATCGGGCGACGCGTCGCCGCCCGGCTGGCCCACGGCCACCACGCGCAGCGGCTGATCGTGCGCGACCTGGCCGCCGCGCCGGCGGCCGTCGGCGCCGACATCGTGCAGATCGGCCCGGCCGGCTACCGCGACGGACCCGGGATGCGCGAGGCGCTGCGGGGCACCGAGACGATGCTGCTGGTCTCCGGGCGCGAGTCGCCGGTGCGGGTCGTCGAGCACGCCGAGGCGATCGAGGCGGCCGTGGACGCCGGCGTGCAGCGCATCGTCTACACGTCGTTCCTCGGCGCCGACCCCGACGCGACCTTCACCTTCGCCCAGGACCACTACGCCACCGAGCAGCTGATCCGCGAGACCGGGCTGGCGTTCACGTTCCTGCGCAACAGCCAGTACCTGGACTATGTGCCGTTGATCGTCGGCGACGATGGCGTGATCCGCGGTCCCGCCGGTCACGGGCGGATCGCCTGGGTGTCGCGCGACGACGTCGCCGACGTCGCCGCCGTGGTGCTGCGGTCCCAGGACGGCGAGCACGACGGCCAGACCTACGACCTGACCGGCCGCGAGTCGCACACGATGGCATGGGCGGCGGAGCAGCTCAGCGCGGTCACCGGGCGCGAGATCACCTTCCGCAACCAGGGCGTGCAGGAGGCCTACGAGGCCCGGGCCCACCTCGAGGCGGCCGACTACGAGAAGGACGGCTGGATCACCTCCTACGTCGCGGTGGGCACGGGGGAGATGGACGTCGTCTCAGACGCCGTGCCTCGCATCGCCGGCCACCCGGCCCAGGACCTGCCCGACTGGCTGGCCGCCAACCCCGAGAGCTGGGCGCACCTCAAGTCGTAACCTCCCGGGCATGGCCGACATCTGCACCCACCTCGACAGCGTCGAGGTCACCGATCTCCCCGCCGAGATCGCCGGCTGCGAGGACTGCCTCGCCATCGGGGGCCGCTGGGTCCACCTCCGGATGTGCGAGACCTGCGGCCACATCGGCTGCTGTGACGACTCGCCGAACCGTCACGCCACCGCCCACTTCGCCTCCACCGAGCACCCGATCATGCGCTCGGCCGAGCCGGGCGAGGACTGGAGCTGGTGCTTCGTGGACCAGGTGGCGTTCCGGCTGGCGGGGTAGGGCCGCCGGAGGGGGACAGTCCCCCTCCGGCTACCAGAGGGGGACAGTCCCCCTCCCGCTACCGCGGGCGGTGTGACGGGATCTCCACCGCCTGCTGGTAGGTCGGCCGGTTGATCCACGGGATCAGCGGCTGGGTGACGGCGCCGATCGCGCGGAAGCTCACGGCGTCGAAGCAGGTCTGGTCGCCGTCGCGGTTGGCCTTCTGGCACGTGGGGTCGCCCGAGTAGAGCTGGGCCGCCGGCACCGCGAGCGCCGCCTTCAGCGACGTGCGCAGCGCCTTTCGGCAGGCGGTCAGGTCGCCGCGGCCGCAGAACGGCCGCGCGTAGGCCTCCTTGACCGGCATCCCGAGCACGGTCCGCAGGTCCTTGGCCGCGTAGCCGTACCAGCCCTCCTGGTAGGCCGAGCCGAGGTGGTCGCCGTGGTTGTTGGGGGTGTTGTCCTGGCTGTGGGGCAGGGTGTCGAACAGCGTCTGGCCGAGCGTCGGGCGGAACTGGGCCTCCAGCCACCGCGGCCACCACGCGTCCATGATCCGCACGGCGTCGGCGTGGTCGTAGACGCCGTCGCCGTCCTTGTCGCGGCGTTGCGTGCCCGAGGCGACCCAGGCCTGCAGCGTGTCGACGGCGGCCTTCAGCTGCGGGTCGGCCGGCGTGCCGATCACCTTCAGCGCCAGCGGCAGGTCCTCC
>JAOPZP010000506.1 GCA_025964055.1 Conexibacter sp. | reverse complement strand
GGCACGCTCCTGAACGGCCGCTATCGCCTCGATGCCCAGATCGGCACCGGCGGGATGTCGACGGTCTACCGCGCCTTCGACACCGTCCTGGAGCGCCAGGTCGCGATCAAGCTGATGCACCGCGAGAGCGCCTCCGACAGCGACCAGCTCGAGCGCTTCCGGCGCGAGGCCCGCGCCGTCGCGCAGCTCAACCATCCCCACATCGTCACGGTCATCGACGCCGGCGAGGACGACAACACCCCCTACATCGTCTTCGAGTACGTCGAGGGCGAGACCCTGAAGGATCGCATCCGCCGGCACGGCCGGCTGCCGGTGCAGGAGGCGATCGCCTACGCCATCGAGATCGCCCGCGCGCTCGGCGTGGCCCACGACCGCGGGATCGTCCACCGCGACGTCAAGCCCCAGAACGTCCTCGTCGACGAGGAGGGCTCGGCCAAGGTCACCGACTTCGGCATCGCGCGCACGCTCGACCAGGAAGGACTGACCGCCGACGGACGCGTGCTCGGGACCACCGACTACGTCTCCCCCGAGCAGGCCCTCGGCCACCCGGTCACCGGCCAGAGCGACCTCTACTCGCTCGGCATCGTGCTGTTCGAGATGCTCACCGGCGACGTGCCGTTCAAGGGCGACAACCAGGTGGCCGTCGCCATGAAGCACGTGCGCGAACCGCTGCCCGACGTGCAAGTCCGCCGGCCCGAGGTCTCCAGCGCGGTGGCCTCGGTCCTCGACCGCGCGACCGCCAAGGACCTCGACGCGCGCTACGCCGACGACCGGGCGCTGATCGCCGACCTCGAGGACGTCCTGGCGATCGAGACCCAGCGCAGCGGCCAGGCCACCGGCGAGGCGACCGCCGTGCTGCGCACCCTCCCGCCCAGCGCCCAGCGCCGGCTGCCGGCACGCGTCACCCATCCGGTCCGGCTGCTGCTCGCCCTGGTGGCCGTCGCGGCCGGGGCCGTCGTCCTGCTCGTGCTGCTGGCCGACCACACCCAGCGCGGCACCGGCCAGCCCCGCAACGTCACGGCCCCGCCCGGCCTGCGGTCGGTCTCCCTGAAGCAGAGCGGGGCCAGCGACTTCGACCCGCCGCCCGGCGACGGCCACGAGCACCACGAGAAGGTGCGCGCGATCGTCGACCGCGACCCCAACACCACCTGGACGACCGAGAACTACCAGGGCGGCGTGTTCGCGGCCGGCAAGAAGGGCGTCGGGATCTACGTCGACGCGGTGCCCAGCGCGGCCGCGCGCGTCATGGAGATCCGGACGCCGACGACGGGCTGGCAGGGCCAGGTCTACGTCGCGAAGTCCTCTCCGCCGCCGACGCTGGCGGGCTGGCAGCGGGTCGCCGACTTCACCGTGACCTCCAAGCGCCAGCGCGTCCAGCTGGACACCGCCCAGCAGCGCTTCCGCTACTACCTGGTGTGGATCACCAAGCTGCCGCCGGGCAAGACGCAGGTCGCCATCTCCGAGGTCCTGCTCTTCCAGTGACCGAGCACGCCGTCGCCCTGACGCACCCCGAGCGGGTGATCTGGCCCGACGACGGCCTGACCAAGCGCGACCTGTATGACTACTTCGGCGCGGTCGCCGACACGATGGTCCCGCACGTCCGCGACCGGCCGCTCTCGATGCAGCGCTTCCGCGGCGCGATCGACGGCGGCGGCTTCTTCCAGAAGGAGATCCCGCGCGGCGCGCCCGACTGGCTGCCGCGCGTGCGGGTCGACAAGCACGGGGGGTCGGTCTGCCACCTGCTGGCCAACGACCGCAGCGCCCTGCAGTGGCTGGCGCAGCAGGGCTGCGTGACGCCGCACGTGTTCACGCGCCGCGCTGACCGGCTCGACCGCCCCGACCGGCTGGTCATCGACCTCGACCCCACGCTCGACGACTTCGGCGCCGTGCGCCGGGCGGCGCTGGCCTGCGGCGACGCGCTGCGCGAGCGCGGGCTGGAGCCCTTCGCGATGGTCACCGGCTCGCGCGGCGTGCACGTCGTCGTGCCGCTGAAGCGCACGCGCGGCGTCGAGGACGTCCTGGCCTGGTCGCGCGCGTTCGCGGAGGAGCTGGCCGCCGCCGGGGTCGAGGGCGAGGACCTGCTGACCACCGAGTTCCACAAGGACAAGCGCGGCGACCGGATCTACGTCGACGTCGCCCGCAACGGCATGGCGCAGATGGTCGTGGCGCCCTACGCGCCCCGGCCCCGCCCCCACGCGCCGGTCGCGACGCCGCTGCGCTGGGAGGAGCTCGAGGATCCGTCGCTGCGGCCCGACGGCTGGACGCTGCGCACGGTGCTGGACCGGCTCGACGCCCTCGGCGGCGACCCATGGCGGGACATCGCCTCCGCGGCCCGCGCGCTGCCGCGGTAGCGCGCGCTCAGTGTCTCAGCGCGTGCTCGCGTGCGAACCGCGCGACTGCGACCTGGCACAGCTGGTCCATCAGCTCGGGATACGGCAGGCCCGACCGCTCCCAGAGCACGCCGTACACCGACGTCCGCGTCTGGCCCGGCATCGTGTTGAGCTCGTTGAGCAGCACGGTCTCGCCGTCGACGAAGAAGTCCGCGCGCGCCAGGCCCGTGCAGCCGGCGGCCGCGAACGCGCGCGCCGCCACGTCGCGCAGCCGCGCCTGCGCCGTCTGCGAGATCCGCGCCGGGATCTCCAGGCGCATGCCGCCCTCGGTGTACTTCGCCTCGTAGTCGTACCAGCCGTCGCGCAGCAGGACGATCTCGCCCGGCGTGCTGACCCGCGCGTCGTGCGTGTCGCCGAGCACCGAGCACTCGACCTCCACGCCCGGCGCCGAGGCCTCCACGATCACGCGCTCGTCGTGCGTGAACGCCTCGTCGAGCGCGGCGTCGAGGTCCTCCGCGCGCTCGACGCGCGCGATGCCGACCGACGAGCCCAGCCGCGCCGGCTTGACCCACACCGGCAGCCCGAGCCCGCCGAGGTCCGGCCGCTCGCGGCCCGCCTCGACCAGGGCGTAGCCGACCTGCGGCAGGCCGGCCTGCGCCATCAGCTCCTTGAACACCACCTTGTCCAGGCACACGGCGCTGGCCATCACCCCGGAGCCGACGTAGGGCACGTCGAGCAGCTCGAGCAGCCCCTGGACGGTGCCGTCCTCCCCGTAGGGCCCGTGCAGGACCGGGAAGACGACGTCGGCGTCCAGCAGCCCGCGGCCGGGATGCAGCGCCAGCTCCTCGCCGTCGTGCCACCAGGTGCCGTCGCGCGCCAGGTCGACGGGCACGACCTCGTGGCCGGCCTCCTCGAGGCCCCGGCGCACGGCCGCCGCGCTGTCGAGCGAGACGTCGTGCTCGGAGGACCGGCCGCCCGCCAGGACCGCGACCCTCACGGCGTGGTCACCGTGCCGTCGGGCGTGGTCGTGGTGGTGGTCGGCGTCGTCGTCGCGCCGGGCGCGAGCGCCGGGTCGTACTGGCCTACGGTGATCGTCACGGTCGAGCCCTTCTTGGCCTTGGTCCCCGTCGGGTCCTGGCTGATGACGTGCAGGTCCTGCGTCTTGTCGCCCGTCGGCTGCTGGGTCTGGGACACGGTGAAGCCCGCGGCCTTGAGCGTGTGCGTCGCCGCCAGCCGGCCCTGGCCGGTGACGTCGGGGACCGCGACCTCCGCCGGCGCCTTGGCCACCGTCAGCGCGACCTTGCCGCCCTTGGCGAGCTTGGCGTCGGGCGCGGGCGACTGCTGCAGCACGGTGCCCGGCGCGCTCGTGCTCGTCTCCTTCTCGGTGCTGCTCACCGTGAAGCCCAGCGCCTCGAGCGTCGAGCGCGCCTCGTCCTGGGTGAGCCCGGTGACCTTCGGCACGGTGATCTGCTGCCGGCCGGAGGAGATCACGAGCGTGACGTTCTGGCCCTTCTCGAGCTCCTGGCCGGAGGCCGGCCGCGTGGTGATCACCCGGTTCTGCTTGATCGTGTCGTCGGGCGTTCGCTCCTCCGACACGGAGAAGCCGAGATCCGACAGCTTCTGTCGGGCCGCGCTGCGCGGCTGGCCCGTCAGGTCGGGGATCCGCGCGGTGCCCGGGCCGGCCGAGACGACGAGCGTCACGACGTCGCCCTTGGGCACGCGCGAGCCGCCGCCCGGGTCCTGGCCGATGACCGTGCCCTTGGCGAGCGTCGGGTGCTCCTTGGCGGTGATCTCGGTGGACAGGCCCTTGCGCTTGAGGATCAGCTGCGCCTCGGCCTGCGGGTTGCCCACGACGTTGGGGACGTTGACCTTGTCCTTGCCCAGCAGCAGGACGCCCGCGCCGAGCAGCAGGATGACGAGCAGGGCGACGAGCCCGGCGATCCACCAGCGCGTGCCGCCGGGATCCCGGTGCTCGGGCGGCGGCGTCGGCGGCCCGTAGTGCTCGATCGAGGCGACCTCGCGGTAGGCGTCGGGCGGCGGGATCGGGACGAACGGGCCCGTCGGGGCGATGACCTGGGTCCGGTCGCCGGCCGGCGGCGGCGGCGCGACGCCGGCGCCCGCGTGCTCGAGGGCGGCGATGAACTCGTCGGCGTCGGCGAAGCGGCGCGCCGGGTCCTTCTCCAGCGCGCGCAGGACGACGGCCTCCAGCGCGGGCGGCACGGCGGGGTTGAAGGCCGACGGCGGCGCCGGGATCTCGGCGACCTGCTTGAGCGCGATGGCCACGGCGCTCTCGCCCTCGAACGGCACGCGGCCGGTGAGCATCTCGTACAGGATGATCCCGACCGAGTAGAGGTCCGACGGCGCGCTGACCGCGAAGCCCTGCGCCTGCTCGGGCGACAGGTACTGCGCGGTGCCCATGATCGAGCCGGTCTGCGTCATGTCCGACGCGCCCGCCTTGGCGATCCCGACGTCGGTGACCTTCGCGCGGCCCTCGGCGTCGACGATGACGTTGTGGGGCTTGAGGTCGCGGTGGATGATCCCGCGCTTGTGGGCGAAGCGGGCGGCGCGCAGGATCTGGATCGTCAGGTCGATCGCGCGCGGCGCCGACAGCGGCGCCTCCTCCTGGACCAGCCGCTTGAGCGTGCGGCCCTCGAGGTACTCCATCGCGATGTAGAACGTGCCGTCCCAGGCGCCGCGGTCGTAGACGGCCACGACGTGCGGATGCTGGAGGCCGGCCGCCGAGGAGGCCTCGCGGCGGAAGCGCTCGACGAACTCCTCGTCGGCGGCGAAGCGCCGGTGCAGGAGCTTGATCGCGACGTTGCGCCCCAGCTGCAGGTCCTCGGCGCACACGACGTCGGCCATGCCGCCCGAGCCGACGCGGTGCAGCACGCGGTAGCGGCCGTCGATGATCGTGGAGGTCTCGGGCAACTCGGTCATACTTGCGGTTCCCGTCTGGGTCGAGACGGCGTCGCGACCCTCACTTCAGCAGGCTTTCCATGATGTCGCGTGCGATCGGCGCGGCGAAGTCCCCGCCGAACCCCGTGACGGCCTTCACGGTCACCGCGACGGCGATGCGGGGGTTGTCGGCCGGCGCGAAGCCGATGAACCACACGTCGTTGATCTTGGCGCCGAACTCCGTCTCGGCCGTGCCCGTCTTGCCCGCGACCTGCATGCCGGGGATGGCGGCCTTGGTGCCGGTGCCGTTCTGCACGACGGCCACCATCATGTCGGTCACGGCGGCGGCGGTGGACGGCTTCATCACGGTCGCCTGCCGCGACGGCGCGATGGTCTGGACCGTGCGGCCGTCGCGATCGACGATCCGGTCGGTGATGTGCGGCTTCATCAGCTGGCCGTGGTTGGCCACCGCGGCGGCGACCTGCGCCATCTGCAGCGGCGTGGCCTGCAGGCCGCCCTGGCCGATCGACATCCGCCCGACGTCGACGAACTTCGACGTCGGCGACACCGCGTGGCCCGGCGGCGACGGCGCGACGACGCTGGCCGACATCGTGTCCTTCGGGTAGTCCAGCTGCGGCTTCTTGTCGAAGCCGAAGCGCTCCATGTAGTCCTTCATCGTCGGCTTGCCGAGCTTCTCGCCGACCTGGGCGAAGACCGTGTTGACCGACTTGGCCAGCGCGGTCTTGAGGTCGATCGGCCCGAAGGACTGGTTGAAGTCGTTGGCCAGCGGCACGCCCGAGACCTTGATGTCGTTCTTGCCGTCGATGGTCGACCCCGGCGAGTAGGCCCCCGTGTCGATCGCCGCCGTGGCGGTCACGACCTTGAACGTCGAGCCCGGCGCGGCGCCGAACTGCACGGCGCGGTTGACCAGCGGCTTGCGCTGCTCGTCCTTGTTGGCCGCGGCCAGGACGCCCTTGTCGGCGATCGTGTTGGG
>JAOPZP010000484.1 GCA_025964055.1 Conexibacter sp. | reverse complement strand
CAGCGCGGCGGCCGCCCCGGCATTCGAGGTCTGCGACCTGGCCATCGGCCTGAGCTCGGGGCGCAGCGGGCCGTTCCCGGCTCGGGCCGATCTCCTGGTGCCCGACCTTGCCGCCATCGCGTCGGTGCTCGAGGCCGGCGTGCGCCGCGACCAGACGGTCACCGCGTCGATCGGCCTCTCGGCGGCCGCCAACATCGCCGGCGTCTGGGGCGGCGCCCGTGGCGTGCAGGGCATCGAGCAGGCCTCGCGGGTCACCTACGCCGCCGCCCTCGGCGCGAAGGCCTTCGGCTGGTGGTGGTTGCGCGGCGGCCGTCGCCCCGAGTCGCTCGTCCGCGGACTCGTCGACCCACGGCCGGAGCGCTGGGGCCGGCTGTCGCCCGCCGACGCCTTGGCGGCCGTCGAGAGCACGCCCGACGGCCTCACCCACGCCGAGGCGACCAGGCGCCGCCGCCCGCCGCGTGCCGTACGTCACCGCAGCCCCTTCCTGCTGGCCCTGGCCGCGCAGCTGCGGTCGCCCATCATGTACGCCTTGGGTGCGGCCGCCGGGCTGTCGCTGGCCGCCGGGGCCACGGCCGACGTGACGATGATCGGCGCCGCCGTCGCCGCCAACGCCCTGATCGGGGCCTGGCAGGAGCGCGAGGCCGACCGCGCGGCCGAGTCGCTGCGCGACCTGGCGCCGGTGCGGGCCCGAGTGTTGCGCGACGGTCGCGCGATCGAGGTGCCCTCGGGTGACGTCGTCGCGGGCGACGTCCTCGTGCTCGCAGGTGGGGATCGCGTCGTCGCCGACGCCCGCTTGCTGGCCGACGAGCGGATCGAGGTCGACGAGGCCGTGCTGACCGGCGAGTCGATCCCCGTGCGGAAGGTCACCGAGGGCTGTGCCGAGGGCGACCGCATCGTCCTGGACGGCAGCCACGTGATCGTCGGCACGTGCCGCGCCGTCGTCGTCGCGACGGGCACTGGCACGCGGCTCGGTGCGACCGCCGCCGCGCTGGAGTCCGACGCGACGCGCATGAGCCCGCTCGCGCGGCGCCTGCACCGCCTGCTGCGCCAGGCGTACCCCTTCATCATCGGAGGCGGCCTGGTGACGACGGCCGCCGGGCTGGCGCGCGGCGCGCCGTTGCGCCGGCAGCTCTCGGTCGGTGCCGGTGTCGCGGTGGCCGCCGTGCCCGAGGGTCTGCCGCTGCTCTCGCGCTTGGCCGAGGCCGGTGTCGCACGCCGCCTGGCGCACCGCCACGCGCTGGTGCGCCGGCTCGGCGCGGTCGAGGCGCTCGGTCGCGTCGACGTCGCCTGCTGCGACAAGACCGGAACCCTGACGCGCGGGCGGCTGGCCGTCGCGCGGCTGGCGACCATCGACCAGGAGAGCCGGTTCCCGGCCGATCTCCCACGGGCGCTCGAAGAGGTCCTGCTCGCCGCCGCGCTGGCGAGCCCCGCGCCGGAGGCGCCCGGCGCGTCGGCGCACCCGACCGACGTCGCCGTGGTGGAGGCCGCCGAGCGGATCGGCGCCGACCACCGGCTGCGTGGGGAGCGCTCCGAGCAGGTCCCGTTCGACCCGGTGCGTTCGTTTCACGCTGCCGTCGTCGACGGCCGGCTCTACGTCAAGGGCAGCCCCGAAGCGCTGATCGAACGCTGCTCGGCGGTCCGGCGACGCGGCGGCGTCGTGCGCCTCACTCCGGCCGAGCGCCGGCGGCTGGCGGCGCGGGTCGACGAGCTCTCCGCCGAAGCCCTGCGGGTCCTGATGGTGGCCGAGGGCGACGGGTCGCCGGAGGATCCTCGCGACCTCATCGCCGTCGGCTTCGTCGGCATCGCCGATCCGCTGCGTCCCGGCGTCCGCGAGGCGGTCGCACGCTGCGCGGTCGCCGGCGTGCGTCTGCTGATGCTCACCGGCGATCATCCGCAGACCGCGCGGGCCATCGCACGCCAAGCGGGGCTGCCGGTCGACCACGGTGACATCCTCACCGGCGCCGAGATCGCCGCGCTGCACGACGACGAGCTCGCCCCGGCGCTCGAGCGGGTGTCGGTCATCGCCCGGATCACGCCGCTCGACAAGGTCCGCATCGTCCAGAGCCTGCAGCGCGGGGGCCACACCGTCGCGATGACCGGCGACGGCGTCAACGACGCGCCGGCGCTCCGGCTGGCGGACGTGGGCGTCGCCATGGGCCGCGGCGGCAGCGACGTCGCGCGCCAGGCGGCCGACGTGATCCTCACCGACGACGATGTCTCGACCCTCGTCGAGACGTTCGTCGAAGGGCGCGTGTTCTGGCAGAACATGCGCAGCGCCCTGGCGCTGCTGCTCGGCGGCAACCTCGGCGAGGTCTGCGTGATGACCGTGGCGAGCGTCGCGGGCGGGGTCAACGCGATGACGGCCCGCCAGGTGCTCGCAGTCAACCTGCTCAGCGACGTGCTGCCGTCGTCGGCGATCGCTCTGCGCGGGCCCGAGAACCGAGACCTCTCAGCTCTGGCGCGTGAGGGCGCCTCCGCGCTGGACACGCCGCTGCGTGCCGAGATCCTGCAGCGCGGCGCAGCGACCGCGGTGCCCTCGTTGATGGCCTACGCGCTGGCTGCCCGCAGGGGCCGCGGGCAGACGGTCGCGTTCGCGAGCGTCGTCGCCACCCAGCTGGCGCAGACCGCGGACCTCGGGTTCGCCGGGCGCCGGTTCTCACGGCCGATCGCCGGCGCGGTGGCCGTCTCGGTCGCGTTGCTCGGCGGGATGCTCGGGCTGCCGGCGCTGCGGGCCGCCCTCGGCCTCGCCGCTCCCGGTCTCCTCGACCTGGCGCTCATCGGCGGCGCGGCGATGACCAGCGTGGTCCTCGCGCGCGCGGGCGAGCGCTCCGTCGCCTAGGAGATTGCTAGCGCTCGAGCAGCACCTTCGCCGCGCCGGCGCCGGCGGGCTCGAGGCCCCAGAGCACGAGAAGGACGTGGCGGACCCAGGTCGTCATGCCCCCTTTCTCCCCGACCGCGCGGCTTGAGGTGTTACGAACTCGTATCCGCTTCGACCTGCCAGTTGGCATACGCAGGGACCAAAAGCACTGAGCGCCTTCTGTTAGCGTCGCGCCATGGACCGGAGGCTCATCGCAGCAGCGGCATGCACCACGGCGCTCCTGGGCGTCGCCGCACCACCGGCGGGGGCCGCGGCCAAGCCCCCGCCGCCGCTCCAGGGAACCAAGCCGCTCACCATCGGCGACCTCGCGGT
>JAOPZP010000483.1 GCA_025964055.1 Conexibacter sp. | reverse complement strand
ACGGCCGTCCGCTCGGCGCGCCGCGGCGGCCGCGTGGCGCTGCTCGGCTACGCCGGCGCGGGCGTCGACGTCGGGCTGCCGGTCGACGACCTGGTCAACGACGACCTCACGATCGTCACGAGCTTCGGCTACACCGCCGCCGCCTGGCACCGGGTCGTCGCGCTGGTCAACGCCCGGGCGATCCGCCCGAGCGCGCTCGTCACGCACCGCTTCGGCCTCGACGACTTCGCCGACGCCTTCGCCGCGCTGCGCGGGGCCGAGGGCCCGCGCGGCAAGGTCGTGCTGGAGCTCGGCGAAGCCACGTAGCGTCGGCGCGCCTGAACGGGTAGGTCGGGGTACGACACCGAAAACCCGACCAAGGAGAACACCGACATGAGCGAGCTGCGCAACCTCGACGAGAAGCTGGGCGAGGTCCTCGGCCTGGCGCAGGCGGCCAAGGGCGCCACCCAGAAGGTGGGCAAGCTCGCCGAGGAGGACGAGCGGCGCCGGCTGCTGGACCAGATGACCGAGGAGGCCGAGGAGACCGCACGCCGCTGCGAGACCGTGCTCGACGACGCAGCGTTCGACGGCCGCAAGACGGCGATCCTCGCGCAGGCCCGCGAGACCAGGCAGGAGGCGACCGAGATGATGAGCACCTACCTGGGCGACGACGCCGACGAGCTCGACGGCTTCGAGTTCCTGGTCATGGCCGAGGCCGGCGAGGTCGGGCACTGGAAGATCCTCGACACGCTCAACGAGCGGGCGGGCATCGCCGCGGTGCGCGAGCTGACGTCGTACGCGATCCCGGTCCAGGACCGCCACGAGCAGCTCGCGCGCGAGACCGCGCTGGCGATCGCCGGCGCCGAGGACCCGCTCGCGGTGTCCTAGCCCCGGTTGGCCGGTGGCCGGGTCTCCACCCCGCGGTGGTACGGATACCCGGCTTTCGGCAGCTTTGGAGAGGCGCCACCCTCTCCGCATGGCCCCCGCTGCCCTTCCCCACCTCGCCTCCGGCGGCGGCGTCGACGACGTCGCCGCCGCGCTGGCCCGGCTCCACGGCGAGGCGCGCGTGTGGGAGCCCGCCCGCGTGGCCCTGCTCGCCGACCTGGACCTCCCCGCCGGCGCCCGGGTCCTCGACGTGGCGCGCCACCCCGGATCGCTCGCCGGCGACGCCGCGACCTTCGACGTCGTCCACGCGTGCTTCCAGCTCGGATCGCTCGGGCACGTCGCCGAGCGGCTGGCCGCCTACCGGCGCCTGGTGAAGCCCGGCGGCGTGCTCGTCGTCGAGGAGGCCGACACCCGCAGCTGGACGCTGACCCCGTACGCGCCGTCGGCCACCCACCTCGTCGGCCGGATCGCGCAGGCGCACCGCACGTTCGGCGGCGACCTCGACCTCGGGCGCCGCCTCCCCGCGCTGCTGCGCGCCGAGGGACTGGAGCCGCGGGTGCGCACCCACGCGATCGGCCTGGAGGCCGGGCACCCCTACCTGCGGCTGCCGCTCCAGCTCGCCGACGTGCTGCACCAGCGCCTGGCCGACGTCCTCGGCGCCGATGCGTTCGATGCCCTGTGCGCCGCGGCCGCGGCCGAGCTCGACGACCCCGAGCGCTGCGGCACGACGTTCACGCTCGTGCAGGCGTGGGCGCGGGTGCCGGGCTGAGCGGCGGGCCCGGCGCCGGCGACGCGCCTAGGACGAGGGCTTGGTCGCCGTGACGAGCAGATAGTCCAGGCGCAGCACGACGGCCCCGTCGCGCGCCGTGCCGCGCTCGGTGACCAGCGCCGCCAGCGTGGCGAGCAGCTGCGGCCAGCGCCCCTCGGCCTCCAGCCGCGGGCGCTCGGCGACCACGTTGCCCGCGGTGCGCACCAGGAACGCCACGGCGCTGAGGCGGTCCTCGAAGTCGAGCTCGAGCGCCTCGGCCTGCACGTCGCCGGGCGTGAGCCCGGCGCCGCCCAGCAGCTCGCCGACCACGGCCGGATCGCCCCAGCGCGACGGCGAGCCGGCGCCCAGCGGCGGGGGCGGCAGGAACGGCGAGAGCGCCGCGCCCATCGCCGGCAGGAAGCCGTCGGGCGTCCAGTTGGCCAGCACGACCCGCGCGCCGGGCGCGCACGCCCGCGCCAGCTCTGCCGCGGCGCCGGCCTGGTCGGAGGCGTACATGATCCCGAACACCGAGACGACCGCGTCGAAGGCGCCGTCGGGCACGGGCAGCGCGCCGGCGTCGCCCTCGCGCCAGTCGACCGGCAGATCGAGCTCGGCGGCCCGCTGCCGAGCGACTTCCAGCAGCGCCGGCTCCAGGTCGACGCCCACGACGACGCCCTCACGCGCCGCGGCCATCAGCGCGGCGTTGCCGGTGCCGGTCGCGATGTCGAGGACGCGGTCGCCGGGCGCGACGCGCGCGCGGTCGACCGTCCGCTGCGCGGCGGCCTTCAGCCGCTGGCCCATCAGCGGGTACTCGCCGGCCGCCCAGGTCGTGGCCATGCGGCGGGAGCGCCTACGCGACGGCCGGCGGGCGGCGCGGCTCGCCGAGGCCGGTGTGCGCGGCGTCCCACGGGCGCCACAGCCGCAGCGCGCTGAGGATCGAGCGCGTGGCGGGCGAGCGGTTCAGCGTGCAGAAGTGGATGCCCGGCGCGCCCTTGGCCAGCAGGTCGGCGCACTGCATCGTCGCGTAGGACACCCCGAACTCGGCGACCGCCTCGGCGTCGTCCTGGCGCGCGTCGAGCTCGGTGAGCACGTGCTCGGGCATCGTCGCGCCGCACATCGACGTGATGCGCGAGATCTGCGAGTAGCCGGTGATCGGCATGACGCCCGGGATGATCGGCACGGTGATGCCGATGTCGCGGGCGCGCTGCACGAAGTCGAAGTACAACGCGTTGTCGAAGAACAGCTGCGTGATGAGGAAGTCGACGCCGGCGTCGACCTTCTCCTTGAGGTAGCGCAGGTCGTCCTCGGGCGAGGTCGCGTGGATGTGCGTCTCGGGGAAGCACGCGGCGGCGATCGCGAAGTCGTAGTCCTCGCGCAGCAGCGCGACGAGCTGGTGGGAGTACTCCAAGCCGCCCTCGGACGCGACCCAATCGGCCTGGCCGACCGGCGGATCGCCGCGCAGCGCGAGTACGTTGTCGATGCCGGCCTCGCGGATCTCCTCCAGCGTGACGCGCAGCTCCACGGTGGTCGCGCCGACGCAGGTGAAGTGCGCCATCGCCTCGAGGCCGTGCTCGTCCTTGATGTGGCGGACGGTCTCGACGGTCTTCTCGCGCGTCGTGCCGCCCGCGCCGTAGGTCACCGAGACGAACGAGGGCGCCAGCGGCGCGAGCTCCTGGAGGGCGCGCTCGAAGTTCTCCTCGCCCTGCGGGGTCTTGGGCGGGAAGAACTCGAAGGAGAAGCTCGGGTCCTGGCCGGCCAGCAGCTGATCGATGCGCATCGCCGACAAACCCTAACACGATCGTGTCAAGGTTAGGAGATCGTGCGGATTTGCAGGCCCTTCAGGCGGCGAAGGCCCAGCGCTCGGGCGTGCCGTCGATGCGCTGCACGCGCCCGGTGAGCTCGAGGTGGCGGAGGTACGCCAGCGTCTCCGACAGCCACCAGTTGGCGTTCTGCGGCGTGATCGCCTCGCCGTAGATGCGCGGGATCGCCTCGTAGGCGGTCAGGCCGTCGTCGCTCGCGATGACCTCCTCGACCTTGCCCAGGCGCTGGCGCACGAGCGTCCGGTTGGCGTCGATGTGGGCCTGGACGTCGGTGAACGTCCGGCCGTGGCCGGCGAGGCAGAGGCGCGCGTCGAGCTCCTGGACGAGGTCGAGCGAGTGCAGGAACTCGCCGGCCGGGTCGGGCGAGTAGCCGTAGTCGTAGTACAACGAGACGCGGCCGAGGAGGTGGTCGCCGGAGATCAGGATCCGGCGGTCCTCCTGATAGAGGCAGACGTGTGACGGCGCGTGGCCGGGCGTCTCGTAGA
>JAOPZP010000480.1 GCA_025964055.1 Conexibacter sp. | reverse complement strand
TCGTGCCGCTGGTCGCGGTCGTCTACTACCTCGTGTCCAAGGGCATCGGCGCGTGGTCGCTCGACTTCTTCACCAAGGACCCGACCGGCAACTTCCTCGGCGACCAGGGCGGCGTCAAGAGCGCGCTCCTGGGAACGATCGAGATGGTCGCGCTGGCCTCGCTGCTGGCGATCCCGCTGGGCTGGGGCGTGGCGCTCTACCTCGTCGAGTACGGCCGCTCGGGACGCTTCGCCGCGACGGTCCGCTACTTCGTCGACGTCATGACCGGCGTGCCGTCGATCGTCTTCGGCCTGTTCATCTACGTGACGCTCGTGCTCGGCGGCTGGGGCGGGAGCTCGTTCGCCGGCTGGAAGGGCTCGGTCGCGCTGGCGCTGCTCATGCTCCCGGTCGTCACCCGCTCGGCCGAGGTCGTGCTGCTGCTCGTGCCCGACGGCCTGCGCGAGGCCGCGCTGGCGCTCGGCACGCCGCGCTGGCGCGTGACGATGCGCGTGGTCGTGCCGACCGCCCTGCCGGGGCTGGTCACCGGCTCGCTGCTGGCCGTCGCCCGCGCGGCGGGGGAGACCGCGCCGCTGCTGTTCACGGCGACGATCGTGGCGGCGACGACGTTCAACCTGGGCGACCGCATGAACTCCCTGCCGGTCCAGATCTACACGGACGTCGGCTCGCCCAGCGACGCCCTCGTGCAGCGCGCCTGGGGATCGGCGCTCGCCCTGGTGACGCTCATCCTCCTCACCACCCTCATCGCGCGGCTCGCATCGCGCAGGAGTCGCATCTCGTGACCAACTCGGAGACCATGGACGACCAGCGGACCACCCCCGAGGGCGAGGGCGCCCCACGCGCCCCGCTCCCCACGCGCGCCGACGGCGCCGCCACCACGACCGTGCTGGCGCACGAGAACGGGGACGTGCAGCAGGCCGCCCCGGGGATCTCGATCAGCAACCTCCAGGCGTACTACCGCGGCGGCGCGCACGCGATCAAGAACGTGTCCTTGGAGTACGCCCCCAACAAGGTCACTGCGATGATCGGGCCGTCGGGCTCGGGGAAGTCCACCGTCCTGCGCTGCATCAACCGCATGCACGAGGAGACGCCCGGCGCCTCCGCCGAGGGCGAGGTCCTCCTCGACGGCCAGGACATCTACGGCGTCGGCGTCGACGTCGTGGCGGTGCGCCGCGCGATCGGGATGGTCTTCCAGAAGCCCAACCCGTTCCCCACGATGTCGATCTTCGACAACGTCGCCGCCGGCCTGAAGCTCAACGGGATCAAGGGCGTCGACCTCAAGCAGCGCGTCGAGGAGTCGCTGCGCGGCGCCGGCCTGTGGGACGAGGTCAAGGACCGGCTCGGCGAGCCGGGCATCGGCCTCTCCGGCGGTCAGCAGCAGCGGCTGTGCATCGCCCGCACGATCGCGGTGCAGCCGCAGGTGATCCTCATGGACGAGCCGTGCTCGGCGCTGGACCCGATCGCGACACTGAAAGTCGAGGAGCTGATCGAGGACCTCAAGCAGCGCTTCACCATCATCATCGTCACCCACAACATGCAGCAGGCCGCGCGCGTCGCCGACACGACCGCGTTCTTCCTGCTCGGCGAGCTGATCGAGCACGCGCCGACCGACAAGGTCTTCACCAACCCGGGCGACGAGCGCACCGAGCAGTACGTCACCGGGAAGTTCGGCTGATGGCGGAGCGGACGCGACAGCACTTCGCCGACGAGCTGCGGCGCGTCGAGGCCCAGGGCCTCGACGGGCTCGACCTCGTCGTGCAGCAGCTCGACCGCGTCCTGGAGGCGCTCGAGCACCAGGACGTCGAGCTGGCGGCGATGGTCATCGCCAACGACGACCTCATCGACGGCCGCTACCTCGAGGTCCACCAGGGTCTGCTGTCGCTCTTCGCGCTGCAGGCGCCGGTGGCCGGCGACCTGCGCATCGTCGCGGCGATGCTGCACGTGATGAAGAACATCGAGCGCATGGGCGACCAGTGCGTGAACATCGCCAAGACGATCCCGCTGACCGGCCACGAGCCGCCGGTGCGCGAGGAGGTCCTCGAGCGGATCCTGCGGATGGGCCGCGCCGCGCGGACCGAGGTCGGCCAGGCCAAGACCGCGTTCGCGACGCGCGACGTCGACCTCGCGGAGGACCTCGTGCGCCAGGACCGCTGCATCAACCTGCTCAACCGCGAGATCTTCCAGCTGGCGATCGACGTCGGCACCGACCCCGACACGCGCGAGTGGGCGATGCACATGGTGATGGTCGCCCGCGCCATCGAGCGCATCGGCGACAACGCCGTGGACGTCGGCGAGCAGACCGCCTTCGTGGTGACCGGGCTGTTCCGGGAGTTCTCGGACTCGTCGCACCCGCAACCGCAGGTCTGAGGGCTGACCGGAGCCGGGCCGTGCGCCGCGCCGGCCGGTCATGGGTCGTTCGGCCCGAAAGGCCCGCTCTGTGCGGGATATCGCTTGTGAACATCTGGTGACCAGGGGGCGGTTTCGCGAGACGGACGTCGACCCGGGGCCGTAGACTCGTCCCCCGACATGACGACGGAACGTGGCACATCGGCGCAGCCCCTCCGGCTCGCCGTCATCGACACCGACTCCGGCTTCCTCCAGGTGCTGGACAAGCGGCTCGAGCGCCTGGGCTGGGAGCACCGGACGCTGGCCTCGGCCGTACCGGTCGAGACGATCGTCGCGATGCGCCTGAGCGCGCTCGTGGTCGACCTCGGGATCCTCGGCCCCGGCGCCTGGGACTACCTGGATCGCGTGTGCTCCGAGCTGCCCGGCCTGGGCGTCGTGGTGTGCACCGGGCAGTCGACGGTCGCCCAGCGCGTCCGCGCGCTGCGCCTCGGCGCCGACGACTGGCTGGCCAAGCCATGTCACCCGGAGGAGCTCATCGCGCGCGTCGAGGCCGTCGTGCGCCGGCGCCGTCGCAGCGATGCCCGCGAGGAGCGCGGGGCGGTGGCCGCCGGCGAGCTGCAGATCCGCGGCGATCGCTTCCAGGCGTTCGTCGACGGTGAGTCCGTGGACCTCACGCGCCGCGAGTTCGAGCTGATCGAGCTGCTGGCCGGGTCCGAGGGTCGCGTCCTCGAGCGCGAGGAGATCTACCAGCGCGTGTGGGGCTACGCGATGGCCCGCGGCGATCGCTCGGTCGACGTCTTCGTCCGCAAGCTGCGCCAGAAGCTCGAGCGCTCGTCGCCCGACTGGCGCTACATCCACACGCACTTCGGCGTCGGCTACCGCTTCGCGGCCGAGCCGGTGGACGGCAGCGAGCCGGCCCGTCGCGAGGCCGAGGCCGCGTTGGCCGAGCCCGCCGAGGGCCCGGCGCCGTCGACCGTCCGCTTCGCCGAGATCGACGGCAGCGAGACGCTCGCCGCCGAGCTGCGCGCGCTGACGTCGTAGGGCGCCGGCAGGGACGCCGCGCGCGCGGCGCGCAGCGATAGCCTGCGTGGTCTCGTGGATACGAAGATCGCCCGCAACGTCCTCATCATCGTGGCCATCGCGGCCGCGGTCGCCTTCCTGCCGGGAGGCGGCGAGACCGCCGGCCTCGTCGGCGGCCTCCTCTACATCGGCATCACGGTGATCTTCGTGATGCTGGGGATCCGCTTCTACCGCGAGAACCGCGTGGCGATCTTCGCGCTGGGCGACCGGCACCGGGCGCTGCTGTACGGCGGGCTGGGCGCGCTGGTCGTGGCGCTGGCCGGCCGGGCGGGGAACCTGCTGGACAGCAGCGTGGGCACGCTGGTGTTCTTCGCGCTGCTGGTGTTTGCGGGCGGCGCGCTGTACGCGGTGTGGACGCACCACCGGTCGTACGGGTACTAGGGGCGGGCGCCGCGGGGTGTCGCGGGCGCCAGCGGCGTTTGCGGCGTGCGCGGTGCGCCCCGGGGGGTGGCCGCTTTGAGCGACACCCTGTGTCGCTGACACCGGCCACCCCTGGGGTGCCGTCGGCGCTGCGCGCGTTCCGGCGCTGCGCCTGAGCAGATTCGTAACGACTGCGGGTAGTTCCGTCGCGCGTCGCCCGGCATCGTCGCCGCCATGGTCAGAGCGCGCGGGGAAGAGGGGCAGGCGGCCGTCGAGCTCGTGGCGCTGTTGCCCGTGCTCGCGCTCGTCGCCGCGCTGGCCTGGCAGTCGGTCGTGGCCGGCCAGGCGTGGTGGATGGCGGGCGCGGCCGCGCGCGAGGCCGCCCG
>JAOPZP010000440.1 GCA_025964055.1 Conexibacter sp. | reverse complement strand
GCGTGCAGCGGGCTCGCGCGGCGGCGGTAGCTCACGGCACCTCGGGCAGCGCCACGGGCTTGCCGCCCGACAGCGCGATCGCGAAGCGCCCGGCCAGCGCGCCCTCGTCGAAGGCGCTGGCGGCCGTGGCGATCCCGGCGTCGTCGGTGCCGGTGACGATCCAGACGGGCTCGCCGCCGGCGCCGCCCTTGCGGTCCTGGGTGACCGACGTGGCGGCGACCAGACCGGTCCCGGCGCCCAGCGTCCGCGTCGCCTTCCCCTGGCCGTCGAGCAAGGTGATGGACTTGCCATCGGTCGCGGGCTTGGCGAACACGCCGCTGATCGCCGGTCCGCGCTCCAGCAGCTTGGCGGTGGTCTCGCCGCGCAGCGCGATCCACGGGCCGACGAGCACGCGCAGCGTGTCCTGGACGAAGCTGTTGCCGACGCCGCCCTTGGCGGCCGGGAGCCCGAGGCTCGTGAGCTTGTCGTACACGGCGGCGCAGGCGTCGGAGTTGGGGTCCACGCACTCGACGCGCGTCGGCAGCCGGCGCCCGTCGATCCCGTGGAGGAACGGCTCGGGGAACGCCCCGACGACGGCCGGCACGCGGTCGGTGACGCCCCAGTCGTGGAAGTCCCACCACACGCGGTCGCCCTGGTGCACGCGCACCGACGCCGCGCCCTTGTCGGCCTGGATGCCGTTGACGGAGAAGAACCAGTCGACCGGCCGGCCGTTCTGATGGCCACCGCTCGTGCCGTCGATGGACTGCACGAAGCCGCCGCCGAAGCGCGTCGTCACCTTCGGCGCGTTGCGCTCCAGCAGGCGCATCACGGTGTCCGAGCCGTCCGTCTTCGGGTGGTCGGTCTGCACGATGCCGTCGTGGCCGAAGTCCTTGGTGACCAGGAGCTGGGTCTCGCCCGGCGTGGAACCCGCGCCCAGGCCGCAGCCGGCCACCGCCGCCGCCGCGAGGGCGACGGCGGCGACGCAGGACAGGCGGCGCCGGACGCGGGCGCTAGGCAACGGTGAACACCACGCGCGATGTGCCGCGGGCCAGGGCGGCCGTCGTGTTGCCCGCCTTGTCGACCACCTGCAGGTCGAGCACGTAGCGCCCCGGGCCGAGCTTGGACGGCAGCAGGTAGCTGAAGTCCTGCTTGGGCCCGACCGAGAAGTACGTGCCGCCGGCGGCGCCGCACTTCTTCAGCGCCACGAACCGCTCCTGCTTGCCGTCGTAGCGCGCGCACCGGCCGCCGTCGTTGCGCGTCAGGCGCACGCGCACGTCGGCGAGGCCGGCCGGCTCGTCGGCGACGTGGCCCTTGAGCTCGCGCGGGCCCTGACCCTTCTTGTACTTCTTGCCCTCGCTCACGGAGGTGAAGGCGCCGTTGGCGGCGCGCTTGTCGGGCGAGCCGCAGAGGCCGTCGTCACCGCGGGTGAAGCATGGCGCGGCCGGTGTCGCGATCGGCGTCGTCGCGGTCGTGCCGCAGAACCCGTCGCTGCCGGTGGTCGCGCAGCCGGCGATGCGCGCCGGCGCCCTGTTGTCCTTGGTGGCGACGAGCGTGTAGGGGCCGCCCGGCACCGTGACCTGCCCGGTGCCGTCGGTGCTGGTGGCGGCGGGGGCGCTCCCGCCGGAGACCGTCGCGCCCGACGAGGGCGTGATCGTCGTGACGCCCGGGTCGAAGCCCGTCGGGCCGAAGTAGGTCGAGCTCTCGCGGACCGTGACCGCCGTCGCCTGGCCGGGGATCAGCGTCGCCGGGACATCGAGGAGCACCGGCTCGTCGTAGCCGGCCGACGCGAAGGCCCTGCTCCAGAAGAACAGGACCTTGTCACCGTCCTTGACCGCGGCCGTGCAGCCCGGGTCGTTGACGAAGCGGCCGTTGACGTAGAACGACCACGAGCCGCCGGGGCCGAACGGATGGGCCTCGCCCTTGATCACGTCGACGGTGTACGTGCCGGCCCAGTCGCCGGCGGTCGCCGCCTCGAGTGCGCCGACGATCGTCGTGCCGTCGCAGTCGATGCCGCCGGGCTTGGTCACGTGCGCCGGCGTGGTGACGGTGACGGGCGCCGACTGCAGCGCCTGCCCCTCGATCTCGACCGAGACCGATGCCGCGTGTGCCGCGCCCGTGGTCGCCACGAGCGTGAGGCCTCCTACCAGGAGGCCGAGGATCTTGTGCTTCATGCGGGTGCCACCCCTTGCCGCGAGGGCGTTGTGTCCTTGACGGTCGGAGGCAGGTCTCCTGGCTTCCGGGCCTCTCCTCGTCGCGCCTTCCCAGGCTCATCGGCCCAGTGGCTGCGCCGTCGGGCGGCGCGTGCGGCGGGGCTCTCGCCCGATCACAGTGGCGGGTCCGCGCCGGCGTCGCACCGGCTTCCCTTCACCACCGACCCTTATCAGGCGCCAAGCGTACCGCGCGCCCGGCGTCTGAGGCCCGCGGCCGCCGGTAGCCTGCGCTCTGTGACCGTCAACCTGACCCGGATCTACACCAAGCTCGGCGACGGGGGCGAGACGCACCTCGGCGACATGAGCCGAGTGCCGAAGACGCACCCGCGGATCGAGGCCTACGGGGTCGTCGACGAGCTCAACGCCCACCTCGGCGTCACGCTGACGCTGCCGGACCTGCCGGCGCAGCAGGCGCAGTGGCTGCGCCGGATCCAGAACGACCTCTTCGACGTGGGCGCCGACCTCGCGGTCCCCCACGGCGGCGACCGGGCGCGCCTGCGGGTCGACGAGGGCTACACGACGTGGCTGGAGGGCGCCTGCGACGAGGTCAACGCGACGCTCGAGCCGCTGAAGTCGTTCGTGTTGCCCGGCGGCACGCCGGCGGCGGCACACCTGCACGTCTGCCGGACCGTCTGCCGGCGCGCCGAGCGCCGCGCGATCCAGGTCGAGGACGGCAACCCCGAGGTCGTGCGCTACCTCAACCGGCTCTCGGACCTGCTGTTCATCCTGAGCCGCGCGGCCAACGGCGGCGAGGAGCCGCTGTGGCAGCCGGGCGCGACGCAGACGGGCGCGGACGCGGCCGGTCCGGACGAGGGCGCCGCGGGCGTCTAGGACTGGCCCGCGGGTGCGCGCGACGCGCGGAAGCCCGTGGCCATCACCCCCGCCAGCGCGGTGGCGAGCAGCGCGATCGCGACCGCGCCGGCCACGAAGGTCGTGTGCGTCGCGGCGTAGCCCAGCAGCGCGTGCGGGCGCGCGATCGCCAGGCCGATCGCCGCCCCACCGGCGAGCAGGGCAACGCCCACGGCGGGGACGACGTCGACCGGGTGCGTCACGGCCTCCGCGCCGCGGCGCGTGGGCCAGCGCCGGTCGGCCGCGGCCACCGCCGAGATCCCGAACAGGACGTACGTCGCGGCGACGAGGTAGCCGCCGAAGACGTCGGACGGGAAGTGCCAGCCGAGCGTGAGGATCGCGTAGGCGATCGCCAAGGCGAAGGCGGCACCGAGCGCGGCGACCGTCGGGCGCAGCCGCGGCGGTGCGGCGAGGACGGCACAGAGCGCCATCGTCATCGCGGCGGTCGAGTGCCCGCTCGGCCACGACGCGGCGCCGATGTGCGCGTGCGAGCCCAGCCACTCGTCCGCGCGCTGGGACGCGAGCACGAGCTTGAGGGCCTCGGTCGTCGCCCCCGACACCACGAAGACGACCGGGATCAGCAGCGCGACGCGCCACCGTCCGCGGGCCAATGCGACCAGCGCCAGGACGAGGCCGACCAGCGCGTAGGGCGCCGGGTCGGCGAGGTGCGCGATGGCGTTGAGCACGGGGCTCAGCTGCGGGCCGTTGAGGTCCAGGAACCCGTTGAGCGTGCGGGCGTCGCCCTGCTGGGTGACCGGCACGAGCTTGGCCAGCACGCCGGTCGCGGCCAGCGCGCCGAGGCACAGGAGGGCCAGGAGCAGCGGAGGTCGGGGACGGCGCAGCACCCGGTGCACGGTAGCCGCGGCACATCAAGGCCTGGTGAAGGCTGAGCGCGGAGCGTGCGGCGCAGCTGCACGCGCGGAAGGTGCGCGAGACGAACGGCACCTCCGAGGCTTCGTGCCCCTCGGCTGCCGTCCGCCCGCGCCAACGCCGCGGTGGGGTGCTACCGCAACGGCTTGGTGAAGAGCGCGGCGACCTTGGACCAGATCTGGTCGACCGGCAGGGCCTGGCTGAAGATGGCCACGTCGTCGATGTCGCCCGTGTAATACAGGTCGCAGGTCCCGAGGTAGCCGCCCAGGCCGGTGTCGCCGGCGGTCGGCAGCGTGTAGTCGATCGCCGCGGGCTCACCCGCGGCACTGGAGATGAGCCTGCCGTCCACGAACAGCTTGGCGGCGGAGCCGTCCCACGTACCGGCCACGTGGTGCCACTTGCCGTTCCAGATCGTCGCGGCCGGGATCACGTCGGAGCCGCGGACGGCACCGGTGACGTCGGTCACGTAGAAGCGCAGGCCTCCGGTCTCTCCCGTGTACAGCGCGTACGAGCTCGACTCGCAGCGGTCGGCGCCCCTGCCCAGGATGTACTTGTACTCGCCGGGCGACTGGCTCGCACGCACCCACGAGGAGACGGTGATCTGCGGCGTCCGCAGCGCGGGCGAGTCGGGGATGCGGACGAAGTCGTTGCCGTCGAACCGGAGGCCCGAGCCGAACAGGAAGCCGCGGATCCAGGTCGGATCGTTGGCGTCGGCGCCCGCGCTCGAGCCGAGCTGGCCGTGGTTGCCCCGACCCGACAGGTCGTGCACGGTCTGGCCGCCACCCTCGTACATCGGCCACCAGCCCGAGAGCGAGTCCAGGACACCGGCCGAGGCGGACGCCGGCGCCACGAACGCCGTGGCGAAGGCGGTCGCGACCGCGAGACGGGCGACACGACGGGAAGGACGACGGAACCGGAGCATGGTGGTGCACTATGTCTCGGTGCGACGAAGCGCGCTACTGGCCGGAAGTCAAGGGTGGTCGTCCTGTGACGGACGTTGAGCAATGCCAGGTACGCTGGGACGGTGAGCGCGCTGCCCGTGCTTCCGATCGTCCAGAGCGTCCCGAACCGTGGCGCGCTGGTGCGCCGGGCGCGGCTCCTGGCGGCGTTCGGCGTGGCCTGGCACGTCCTCGAGGCGGCGGTGGCGATCCTCGCCGGGCTCGCGGCCTCGTCGGTCGCGCTGGTCGGCTTCGGCGCGGACTCGCTCGTGGAGTCGGCGGCCGGGATCATCGTGCTGTGGCGGTTCGCCGCGCGCCGCGTCACATCCGAGCGCGCCGAGCAGCGCGCCCAACGGCTCATCGGCGTGTCGTTCTACGTGATCGCGGCCTACGTCGCGGTCGAGGCGGTGCGGTCGCTGGTGGGGGGCGGCGACGAGCCGAGCGTGTCGTGGGTCGGCATCGGACTGGCCGCCGTGACCGCCGTGACGATGCCGCCGCTCGCCATGGCCAAGGCACGCGTCGGCGCGGCGCTCAGCTCCGCCGCGACCGCCAGCGAAGGGCGCCAGAACATGCTCTGCGCCTACCTCTCGGTCGGCCTGCTCGTGGGCCTCGGCGCCAACGCCGCACTCGGCTGGTGGTGGGCCGATCCCGCGGTCGCGCTGGTGATCGCCGCGGTGGCGGTGCGCGAAGG
>JAOPZP010000431.1 GCA_025964055.1 Conexibacter sp. | reverse complement strand
ACCGCGATCGCCGACCTCGCGCTGGCCGCAGCGCAGTACCACTACCTCAAGCGCGAGCTCGACGGCCAGCTCCAGCTCCGCGACACCGTCGAGGCGACGATCGGCATGCTCATCGCCGCGGTCTGGTTCGGCATCGTCACGTGGGTGGCGTGGCTCGGCCTGGACTGGCTCTTCGGGCACAGCCTGATCGCCCAGATCATCGCGGTCGGCGGGGGCCTGGCCGCGGGCGCCGGCGCCTACATGTGGATGGTGCTGGCGATGCGGCTGCCCGAGGCCGAGCAGCTGCGCCGCCTGGTCATGAGCCGTCTGCGCCCGGTGGCGGGCTGAGACCAGGCTGGATCCGTGGAACCACGGGCTCGCAGCGGAGCCCCTTGTCGCGCCGGCACCAACACTCCACAATCGCGGCCCATGGCCCACCAGGCTCGCCGCACCCCGCTCGCCGGGCTCGTCCTGCTGCTCGCGCTGTCGCTCGCGCCCGCCGGCGCGGAAGCCGCCGGCCAGCGGGCCACGAAGAAGAGCTGCCCGCCGGGATTGCTCCCCGTCCTCAAGGGCAAGGGCAAGAAGGCCAAGGTCGTCCGCGACCGCAACGGGCGCCTGAAGTGCGCCGCTCCCACGCGGCCGGCGCCCAAGGCGCTGCCGCGGCCGGCGGCGGCGACCTCCACCGCCCAGCTCGGCGTGGTGGCCGACGAGCTCGGCTCCGTCCTCACCGTCCAGCCCGACGCGCTCAAGGCGCTCGAGCGCAAGATCGGACCCCGGCGGGCCGAGAAGATGCTGTCGATCGCGCTGGACTCGTGGCGCCGCCGGGCGGTCGCCGCGGCCGTCGGGCACGGCCGGCGGGCGCACGCCGCGGAGACCAAGACCGAGAGCTATGCCCCGGCCGCCGGCGCCGAGGTGAAGTTCACGGGCGAGTTCACGCAGGTCGACGACGGCACCACGGCGGGCTACCGCGGGAAGGCCAACGTGGAGGGCGACTTCTCGCGCGACGGCCTCCAGGCCCTGGCCGACAAGGCCGACGTCAAGCTCCCGCCCGGGATCGACAAGGGCATGTTCAAGCTCGAGCTCGAGTTCGCCGACCTCCCGCGGGTGTGTCCCGACGCCGGCGGCAAGGTCAAGGGCACGCTCAAGGCCGGCGGCCGGATCACGCTCGCCGTGGGCGGCGCCTCGGTGACGCTCGCGGCCAACATCGACGTGTCCTACGCGCTGCAGGTCGGCGAAGACGCCCGCTGGAAGACGATCGAGGACGTCGACGTCAAGACCGAGCTGTCGGTCGGCGGCACCGGGCGCAGCACGGAGACGTGGCGCGGCCGGCGCGTGGGCTCCGGCTTCGGGGCGGAGGGCATCCTCGACAGCAAGGACGGCGCCGCGGCGTTCGTCCGGGACTGGGGGCACATCGACCCCGACCAGGGCGGCGTCTTCGGGCCGCGCGGCGGCGTCAACCTCGCGACGGGCAAGGGCACGCTGCTCGACGTCCACTCGATCGACAACTTCAAGAAGATGATGGCCACCAACTACGCCACGCAGCTGATCACGCTGGCGGCGGTGGAATACGTGCGCAAGGTGGCGGCCGACCGGGTCCAGAAGGTCTGGTACGACCAGGAGAAGTGCCTGAGGCTCGACGGGGCCGCGGCCAAGGACCGGCTGCGCGCGGGCGAGACGACGACGGTCACGACCAAGAACGCCAAGGCGGCCGACGGCACGCCCGTGGCGACGGGCCTCACCGCCACCGGCGTCGCCTCGTTGACGCCCGGCAGCGCGCAGATGCCCGCCGGGGCGAGCAAGGACTTCACCTTGACCGCGCCGCCGACCACCCCGGCGAAGTCCTCGTGGAAGGTCGTCGCCCTCAGCCGCGCCGGCAAGAGGACCGTCTCCGGCGACCTCGCCGAGGCGCTCGGCCCCTACACGGTGACGGTGCAGGACCACGAGACCGGCCGCTTCGCCACCCACGACGCCACCGGGGACCTGACGGGGACCCTCGCGCCCGCGGCCGTGGACGGCAGCAGCCCGCGGCGCTGGACCGCGAGCGGCCCGGTGACCTGGTCGAACCTCACGGCGACGTCGAAGACCGACTGCTCCTACGTCGACCCGGTCTTCGGCGGCGCGTGGACCGCGACCATCACCGACGCCGGCAACGGCCGGATCCAGGTCACGCTGGACTTCACGGCCGAGACCAAGGTGCTCTGGACGGTCGTCTGCGAGGGCGGCAGCGTGCAGGGGCAGGCCGGGGTGAGCCCGCTCGGGATGGCTCCGCGGAGCTTCGAGCTGCCGCCCGAGGGCGGCGTGCAGCCGCTCACCGGCTCGGTCGAGAGCGACGGCGACGGCTTCTTCACCAAGGGCACGCTGACGGTCACGCCCGTCAGCCCCTGACGCAACCGGGGAGCGCGGCCGCCGCCCTCTATCCTGGGCGGCCGTTTGTCCGACCAGAGCCTCATCCGCAACTTCTCGATCATCGCCCACATCGACCACGGCAAGTCGACGCTGGCCGATCGCATCCTCGAGATGACCCAGACCGTCTCCTCGCGCGACATGCGCGAGCAGCTGCTCGACTCGATGGACCTCGAGCGCGAGCGCGGGATCACCATCAAGTCCCAGGCCGTCCGGGTCTACTACGAGGCCTTGGACGGCAAGACCTACCAGCTGCACCTGATCGACACGCCGGGGCACGTGGACTTCACCTACGAGGTGTCGCGCAGCCTCAACGCGTGCGAGGGCGCCCTGCTGGTCGTGGACGCGTCGCAGGGCGTCGAGGCGCAGACCGTCGCCAACACCGACCTGGCGATCGAGGCCGGCCTCGAGCTGATCCCGTGCCTGAACAAGATCGACCTGCCCGGCGCCGAGCCGGAGCGCGTCGCGGGCGAGGTGTCCGAGCTGCTCGGCGAGGACCCCGAGTCGATCCTGATCATCTCGGGCAAGACCGGCGAGGGCGTCACCGAGGTCCTCGAGCAGCTCGTCAAGCAGGTCCCGCCGCCGTCCGGCGACCGCAGCGCCCCGGCGCGCGCGCTGATCTTCGACTCCCAGTTCGACCAGTACCGCGGCGTCGTCGCCTACATCCGCGTGGTCGACGGCGTCTTCCGCAAGGGCGAGGCGATCCGCGCGATCGCCACCGACACCGAGGCCGACATCGACGACATCGGCTTCTTCACGCCCGCGATGACGCCGGTCGACGAGCT
>JAOPZP010000403.1 GCA_025964055.1 Conexibacter sp. | reverse complement strand
GCTGTTCCTCGACGAGCTGCACACGATCGTGGGCGCGGGCGCCGCCGAGGGCGCCGTCGACGCCGCGAACCTCCTCAAGCCGATGCTCGCCCGCGGCGAGCTGCGCGCCGTCGGCGCCACCACGCTGGACGAGTACCGCAAGCACATCGAGAAGGACGCCGCGCTGGAGCGCCGCTTCCAGCCCGTGCTCGTCGGCGAGCCCTCCGTCGAGGACGCCATCGCGATCCTCCGCGGGCTCAAGGAGCGCTACGAGCTGCACCACAACGTCCGCATCCAGGACGCCGCGCTGATCGCCGCCGCGACGCTGAGCGGCCGCTACATCGCCGATCGCTTCCTGCCCGACAAGGCCATCGACCTGATCGACGAGGCCGCCTCGGGGCTGCGCATCGAGATCGACTCAAAGCCCGTCGAGATCGACGAGGTCGACCGCCGCATCCTGCAGCTGCAGATCGAACGCGCGTCGCTGGACCAGGAGACCGACGAGGCTTCGGCCGAGCGCCTCGCGGTGCTCGACCGCGAGCTGGCCGACCTCACCGAGCGCTCCCACGCGATGACGGCCGAGTGGCAGGCCGAGAAGGACGCCATCGGCGGTGTGCAGGAGGTGCGCGAGCGCCTCGAGCAGGCCCACCGGGAGCTGGAGCGCGCCGAGCGCGAGGCCAACCTCGAGCAGGCCGCGCGCCTGCGCCACGGAGAGATCCCCGAGCTGCAGCGCCAGCTGGCCGAGCGTGAGGACCGCACCGACGGCGACGCGGGCTTCCTGCGCGAGGTCGTCGACGCCGAGGACATCGCCGAGGTCGTCGCGCGCTGGACGAAGATCCCCGTGAGCCGGCTGCTGGAGGGCGAGGTCGAGAAGCTGATCCACATGGAGGAGCGCCTGCACCTGCGCGTCATCGGCCAGCGCGAGGCCGTCGCCGCCGTCTCCAACGCGCTGCGCCGCTCCCGCGCCGGCCTCCAGGATCCCGACCGCCCGATCGGCTCCTTCCTCTTCCTCGGCCCGACCGGGGTCGGCAAGACCGAGCTCGCGCGCGCGCTCGCGGAGTTCATGTTCGACTCCAGCGACGCGATGGTCCGCATCGACATGTCGGAGTACATGGAGAAGCACGCGGTCAGCCGCCTCGTCGGCGCGCCTCCCGGCTACGTCGGCTACGACGAGGGCGGCCAGCTGACCGAGGCCGTGCGCCGGCGGCCGTACACGGTGGTCTTGCTCGACGAGATCGAGAAGGCGCACCCCGACGTGTTCAACATCCTGCTGCAGGTCCTCGACGACGGGCGGCTCACCGACGGGCAGGGCCGCACGGTCGACTTCAAGAACACCGTGTTGATCATGACCTCCAACATCGGGAGGGCGGGCCAGTCACCGCGGGAGGCGGCCGAGGGCCACTTCAAGCCCGAGTTCATCAACCGCCTGGACGACATCGTCGAGTTCGCTGCGCTGGACCGCGAGGAGCTGGGATCGATCGTCGAGCTGCAGGTCGACCGCGTGCTGCAGCGCGTGCGCGACCGCGGCATCGAGGTGGAGCTGACGCCCGAGGCGCGCACGCTGCTGGGCGACCTGGGCTACGACCCCACCTACGGCGCCCGCCCGCTCAAGCGGGTCATCCAGAAGCGGCTGATCGACCGGCTGGCGCTGGCGATCCTCGAGGGCGAGTTCCGCGCCGGCGACCACGTGCTCGTCGACGCCGCCGACGGCGAGCTCACGTTCCGCAAGGCCGACGTGGCCGAGCCCGCGGCCGCCTAGCGCGGCTCGCGCGCGCTCCGCCTACGCCTTGGCGCTGTGGACGTTGACGCCCACCGTGTAGAACAGGAACGGGCTGCCCTTGACGCCGCGCTTGTAGGTCTTGCTCGTGTCGAACTGCAGCGCCCACTTGCCGTGCTTGGGGTTGACGAACGGGAACAGCCGGCGCTTGGCGGTCCGCACGATGCTCCCGCACTGCCCCTGTGCCCGCCCCAGGCGCACCGTCTGCTTGAGCTTGCCGCCGGGCGCGACGTAGTGCACGTACACGTCCGGATCGGGGCTGCCCAGCCCGAAGCCGCTGACCGCGAAGCGCACCTGGAGCTTGGCCGGATCGCCCTTGGACGGCGAGAAGCTCGCCTTGAAGCGCGTCACCGTGAAGGTCGTCGAGGCGGCCAGCGCGTCGGACTGCACGCCGACGGTGAAGGTCCGCTCGCTCTCGTCCTTGGCCAGCGCCGGCGGGGTGAACGCGCCCTGCATCGCGCCGGCGGCGTCCATCGTCCCGGCGCCGCCGGCCAGCGCCTGGTCGTCCAGCGAGACGCTGTACGGGCGCGCGGGCGTGTACCCGCTGCCGCTGATCGTCACCGTCGTCTGATCGGTCTCGAGGTAGCAGCTGCGGTCGGTCCGGACGTCGGCTCCGCGCGCGGCGGCGGGCAGGAGCAGGAGGGCCAGGGGCAGGGCGGCAACCAGGCGTCGCATGTGCGCTCCAGATTAGGGGTCTCACACCGCCGAACACGCTGGATCGGGTAGAAGGAGCGCATGCCCACGTACATCATGCTCTCCACGCTCACGCCCGAGGGCGTCCAGACGGTCAAGAACAACCCTCAGCGGATCCGCGAGGTCAACTCCGAGGTCGAGCAGCTCGGCGCGACCGTCAAGGCCCAGTGGTCGGTCCTCGGACGGTTCGACTTCGTGAGCATCGTGGAGGCGCCCGACGAGTCCACGATGGCGCGCGTGTCGCTCGAGCTCGGCTCCCGCGGGACCGGCCGCTTCGAGACGCTCAGCGCCATCCCGATCGACGACTTCATCGCCAGCCTCTAGGTGAAGGTCCTCGTCGTCGGCTCCGGCGGGCGCGAACACGCGATCGTCAACGCGCTGGCGCGCTCGCCCCAGCGGCCGGAGCTCCTGGCCGCGCCCGGCAACCCCGGGATCGCCGCGGTCGCGCGCTGCGTGCCGGTCGGCATCGGCGACCTCGACGGCCTGGTCGCGCTGGCCCGCGACGAGGCGATCGACCTGGTGGTCATCGGCCCCGAGGCGCCGCTGGTCGCGGGGCTGGCCGACCGGCTGGAGGCCGAGGGCATCGCGCACTTCGGCCCGTCGGCCGCCGCCGCGCAGCTCGAGGGGTCCAAGGCGTTCGCCAAGGAGGTCATGGCCTCGGCCGGCGTGCCGACCGCGCACTGGGAGGAGGTCGGCACCGTCGCGGCGGGCCTGCGGGCCATCGACGGCCGCTACCCGACGGTCATCAAGTTCGACGGGCTGGCGGCCGGGAAGGGCGTCGTCGTCGCCCCCGACGAGACCACCGCGCGCGAGGCGCTCACCGAGATGCTCGAGACGCGCCGCTTCGGCGACGGACTCGTGGTCGTCGAGGAGTTCCTCGACGGCGAGGAGCTCTCCCTGTTCGCCATCTGCGACGGCGAGCGGGCGATCCCGATGGTCCCCGCGCAGGACTACAAGCGCATCTTCGACGGCGACGAGGGACCCAACACCGGCGGCATGGGCGCCTACACGCCGGTCGTCGGCGCACCGGACCCCGACGCGCTGTGCGCGGCGATCCACCAGCCGGTGGTCGACCTCCTGCGCGAGCGCGGCACGCCGTTTCACGGCGTCCTCTACGCCGGCCTGATGCTCACCCCCGCCGGCCCGCAGGTCATCGAGTTCAACGTGCGCTTCGGCGACCCCGAGACCCAGGGCGTCCTCCTGCGGCTGCGCAGCGACCTGCTCGAGGTGCTGACCGCCGCAACGCGGCCCGGCGGCCTCGCGTCGGTCGCGATGGACTTCGACGACCGGTGGGCGGTCACGCTCGTCCTGGCGGGCGCCGGCTACCCGGCGTCGTCGGCCGCCGGCGACGTCATCACCGGGCTCGACGCCGTCGGCGCCGGCGTCGAGGTCACGCACGCGGGCACCGCCCGGCGCGAGGGCGACGGCGCGCTGGTCACCGCGGGCGGCCGCGTGCTGAACGTCACGGCGCTGGGGGCCGGACCCGCTGAGGCCCGCGAGGCGGCTTATGCTGCGGCGGACCTCATCCACTTCGACGGACGGCAGCTGCGCCACGACATCGCGCAGCGTGCCGTGGAGCGCATGACCCCATGACCGAGCAGCCCCAGCCGACGACCGCATCGCCCCCGGCCGAGACGACCCCGACGGACCCGACCACCGAGCCGCAGACGCTCGTCCAGCTCGAGGAGACCGAGCCCGACACGCCGGTCGTGGGCATCATCATGGGGTCACAGTCCGACATGGACACCATGTCGGGAGCGTCCAAGGTGCTGGACGAGGCGGGCGTGCGCTCCGAGACGCGCGTCATGTCGGCCCATCGCGACCCGGCGCAGGTCGCCGACTACTGCCAGAACGCGCGCATGCGCGGCCTGAAGGTCATCATCGCCGGGGCCGGCCTGTCGGCCGCGCTGCCCGGCGTCGCCGCCGCGCACACCGACCTGCCGGTCATCGGCGTGCCGCTGTCGAGCCGCCTGTCGGCCGCGGGCGGCCTCGACGCGCTGCTGTCGGTCATCCAGATGCCCCCGGGCGTCCCGGTGGCCGCCGTCGGCCTGGACAACGCCAAGAACGCCGGGCACCTGGCGCTGCGCATCCTGCGCGCGTGACGCGGCTGGATCTCTCCCGGCCCCGCGAGCTGGGCGAGATCCTGGGCGACGCGCTGCGGCTCTTCCGCGCGCACGGCTCGGTCTTCCTGACGCTCACGATCGTCGTCGTCGCACCCGTCGGCCTGCTGGTCGACGGCGTGTGGGGCCGCACGCTGGCCGACGGGCCCGACGCGCACCCCGCGACCGCCGTCCGGCTCGTGTCGCTGCTGCTCGCCGGCTTCGTCCTGCCGGCGCTGGTCACGGCGCTGAGCGTCAGCGTCGTCGCGGGCCTGGCCCGCGGCGAGGAGCCGTCGGCCCGCGAGGCGTTCCGGCGCGCGCTGCCCGTGATGCCGCGGGTGCTCGGGACGGTCGCCCTGGGCGCGCTCGGCGTGGCGCTCGGCACGCTGGCGCTGATCGTCCCCGGGATCTGGCTGGCGATCCGCTGGTACGTCGCCGCGCAGGTGTCGGTCGTCGAGGGCCTGGGCGGCCGGGCGGCGCTGCAGCGGGGCGGCGAGCTGGTCGCCGGCCGGTGGGGGAACGTGTTCGTCCTGGTGCTCGTCGCAGGCCTGGGCTTCGGCCTGGTCGGCGCGCTGCTGCCGGCGATCGTCGGGGGCGCGAGCGCGCCGCTGTACGTCGCCGCGACGATCATCGGGCAGAGCATCGCGCTGTCGCTGACGGCCATCGCCGGGACGCTGCTGTACTTCGACCTGCGCGCCCGCCGCGGCGAGCCGTGGGCGCCCGGCGGTCCATAGACTCGCCGGCGTGATCCCGCGCTATACCCGCCCTGAGATCGGGGCCGTCTGGACCGACGAGGCCAAGCTCGAGAGCTGGCGCCAGGTGGAGGTCGCCTGCGCCCAGGAGACCGCCGGCCCCACGCCCGAGGACCTGGAGGCGATCGCCGACGCGACGTTCACGGTCGAGGCCGTGCT
>JAOPZP010000358.1 GCA_025964055.1 Conexibacter sp. | reverse complement strand
GCGGGGCCGCTCCTCGGCCGCCGCGTCGCTGCCCAGCAGCACCGTCGCCTGCGCGCTCAGCGCGCCGCCGTTGCCGTGGGCGAGCACGACGTCCTCGTCGTGGTGGCGCACGCGGCGCACGGCCTCGACCAGCAGCGGCAGGCCGTTGATCCCGGGGTGCGCGTAGCTCAGACCGCCGCCGGCCGTGTTGACCGGCAGCTCGCCGCCCGGCGCGATGCGCCCACCGGAGACGAACGCGCCGCCCTCGCCCTTGGCGCAGAACCCCAAGTCCTCCAAGAACAGGATCGGGGTGATCGTGAACGCGTCGTAGAGCTGGGCGCTGTCGACGTCGGCGGGCCGGAGGCCGGCCTCGGCGAAGGCGCGCTCGCCGGACTGGACCGCGGCGGTCACCGTCAGGTCGGGCATCGCGGAGACGTGGCGATGGCTGAGGGCCTCGGCGGCGCCGAGCACGAACACCGGCGGCCGGCGCAGCGCCCGGGCGCGCGCCTCGGTGGTGACGACGATCGCCGCGCCACCGTCGGTCACCAGGCAGCAGTCGCGCACGCCCAGCGGGTCGCAGACGCGCGGCGCGTTGAGCACGTCCTCGATCGTCAGCTCCTCGCGCGCCCACGCCCCGGGGTTCAGCTGCGCCCAGCGGCGCGCGCTGACCGCGACCTCGGCGAGCTGCTCTGGCGTCGTGCCGTACTGGTGCATGTGGCGCGCGGCGGACAGCGCGTAGGCGCCCACGGGCAGCGGCAGCGCGTACGGCGCCTCCCACGGGTCGCGCTCCTGGACCGACGCGCTGGCGCGGCCGACCGACCGCTGGGTCGAGCCGTAGGCGATCAGCGCCACGTCGCAGAGCCCGGCCGCGATCGCCGCGCGCGCGTGGTTGACGTGGGCCATCGGCGAGGCCCCGCCGATCATGGTGGAGTCGCTGTGACGCGGCCGGATGCGCAGGTCGTCGGCGAGGTTCAGGCTCGCCCACGGCAGCTGCGTCGAGGCGGCGAAGACCCCGTCGACGTCGGCGGGCGACAGACCCGCGTCGGCCAGCGCGGCGCGGGCGGCCTCGGCCATCACGTCGGCGGCGCTCAGCCCGGGCAGCGCGAGCCCCATCTGCACCTCGGCCGCGCCGACGATCGCGACGCCGGTCATGCGCTCTCGGCCTGGAAGACCGGCACCGGTGGAGCCTCGGGCTCGTCGCCGTCCTCCCACGCGAGCCGCACGCGCAGGCCGATCGTCACGTCCTCGGGCGCGCGCCCGACCACCCGGCTCATCATGCGAAAGCCCTCGTCGAGATCGATCAGCGCGATGTTGTAGGCGTCGCTCCCGCGCGGGCGCGCGACCGTCGTCGAGTAGACCGTCCCGCGGCCCGCGCTGACCCGCCAGGCCTCGTAGCCGACGCGCGGCCGGAACACCGGCCGACCGTCGGGATCGACCTGATAGGCGAGCTCCCGCTGGCGGCAGTGCTCGGCGTAGACGTCCGCGGGAGAGCGCTCCAAGACGCCGCGAGCGTACCTTGTAGGACGATGACGCAAGCGCCCGCACCCGCGCTGCTGGCCCGCGGGCCCTGGCGCGAGGACCAGGTCCGCGCGGTCTGGCGCGACGACCCCTACGAGCCTGAGGGCGCGAAGTCCGAGGCCGCCGACGCCGCGATCCAGGCCCTGCGCGACCGGGACTCGCCCAGCCACGACGGCACCGCCGCCCGGCTCGTCGACTTCTCCAGTGCCGACGGCGAGCTGCGCATGGAGCTGCAGCCGATGCGCTGGGCGCTGCGGCTGGTCGACGGTGACGCGTCGGAGTCCATGGCCGGCCTCTGCATCACCCGCGACAGCGACGGGCGCTGGCTGGCCGGCCGGCGCGCGCCGTGGCTGGCCTCGTGGGCCGGGCGCTGGGCGCTCGGCGCCGGCGGCGCGGTGGACGAGGGCGAGAGCCCGTTCACGACGCTCACGCGCGAGCTGCGCGAGGAGTGGGCGGTCGGCGCCGAGCGCGTGCAGGGCGAGGCGCTGATCCGGCTCCCCCACCGGCTCGTCATGTTCATCGGCCAGGCGTGGCTGCCCGCCGGCGCCGAGGTCACGCCCGACCACGAGCACGACGCCTACGCGTGGTGGCCGGCCGACGTCGACGCGTGGCCCGACGAGGCCGACGACACCCTGCGCCGCATGGCGCGCATGCTCGCGTGACCCGCACGACGCCGCTCACGCCGTCGTTCACGACGCTCAAGTACCTGTCCTTCGCGCACTCGACCGTCTACGCGATCCTGCTGACGGTCTGGCTGATCCCCGGGCTGCACCCGCTGGAGCTCGTGTTCGGCCTGGCCCACGGCGTCGGCTGGATCGTCATGTGCGTGCTGTGCCTCGAGGCGCTGCGCGCCCGCGTCATCCCGCTCGGGCTGGCCGTCGCGGTGGCCGTCATCGGGGCGGTCGGGCCGTTCGTGGGGTCCTATGAGTTCCTCCGCGAGCAGCGCCGCAGGACCCTAACCGCCGCTAACACCAACCCGCGCTAGAGTCGAAACAACAGACATGGCCGTCGAAGCCGCAACGATCGAGATCACCCTGCCCGCAATGGGCGAGTCGGTGACGGAAGGCACCATCCTGCAGTGGCACAAGCAGGAAGGTGAAACCATCGAGGCGGACGAGATCATCGTCGAGGTCTCGACCGACAAGGTCGACGCGGAGGTGCCCTCGCCAGCGAGCGGGACCATCGTGAAGATCCACTTCGCCGAGGGCGACACCGTGCAGGTGGGCTCCGTGCTCGCCGAGATCGCGGTCGGCGCCGGCGACGGGGGAACGGCCGACGGCAGCAGTGGCAACGGGAGTAGTCCGTCCATCGCTGAAGAGCCTCCCGTGGTGGAGGCGCCCGGCGAGATCGTCGACATCACGACGCCCGCCGGCGGCGAGTCGGTCACCGAGGGCACCATCTTGGAGTGGGCGGTCAAGGTCGGCGACGTGGTCGGCGACGGAGACACGGTCGTCGAGATCTCCACCGACAAGGTGGACATGGAGCTGCCCGCCCCCGCGGCCGGCACCATCACCGAGATCCTCGCGGACGAGGGCGCCACCGTCGTCGTCGGCCAGGTCATCGCGCGCCTGCAGCTCGGCTCCGGCAACGGCGCGTCGGCCACGGCACCGAGCGACGGCCAGGGCACCGCGACCGGCGACGGCGCCGCGTCCGGCGCGCCCGCCGCCGTGCC
>JAOPZP010000276.1 GCA_025964055.1 Conexibacter sp. | reverse complement strand
ACCTCAGGCGCCGGTGGCGCCGGGGGCGGCGGCACGACCGGTGGCGGCGCGGCCGGCAACGGCGACACGGGCACCGGCAGCGGCCCCGTCGATCCCCTGGCGACCGCCACGCCGGCCGAGGTCGCCTCCTTCCAGAAGGCCGTCCAGGCCGGCAACGCCCCCGTGGCGCTCGACGGGCGCCCGATCACGCCCGGCACGCTCGGCGGCGCCAAGACCAGCGGCCTCTCGCAGCTCCCGACCCCGCTGCTCGTGATGCTCGCGCTGCTCGCCGCCGGCGGGATCGGCGCGGCCGGCTTCGGAACGAAACGCCTTGTCCACGGTCGCCGAACCGCGTAGCACCCCGCTGGCGGCTCGGCGCGGGAGGCTCCGCCTTCCGCCCGCCGAGCTCCTCTTCGGGACGGCGCTGGCCGCCGTCCTCGCCGCCGTCGGCCTCCGGGCCGGCGGCGGTCTGTCGCTGGGCTCGACCACCAAGGTCGAGCTCCCCCTGGACGTCGCCGCCGGCCTGCTCGCCGCGCTGGCGGTCCTCGCCGCCAGCGGACGGCGCTGGTGGGGCGGGGTGAGCATCGGGGCGTTCGGCGTCCTCGCCGCGGTGACCACGCTGTCGATCACGTGGGCGATCCAGCCCTCCGACGCGTGGCTGGAGGCCAACCGGACCATCTCCTACCTCGGCGTCTTCGCGGCCGGCGTCGTCCTGGCCCGCGTCAGCGGCGCCTGGTGGGGCGCGATGCTGGGCGCGCTGGTCGCGGCGACCACGGCCATCTCGCTCTGGGCGGTCCTCACCAAGGTCTTCCCCGGCGCGCTGGGCTCCGAGGACACCTACGCCCGCCTGCGCGAGCCGTTCAGCTACTGGAACGCGGTCGGCCTGACGGCCGCGCTCGGCGTCCCCCCGGCGCTGTGGCTCGGCGCCCGGCGCTCCGGCCATGCGGCGGTCAACGCGCTCGCGTACCCCGTCATGGGGATCCTGCTGCTCACGGTGCTGCTCGCCTACTCGCGCGGGTCCCTGCTGGCCGTCGTGGTCGGCTGCGCGTTCTGGTTCGCGGTCGTGCCGCTGCGCCTGCGCGGCGTCGCGGTGCTCGCGGTCGGCGCGGTCGGCGCGCTGGCGGCCACGGGCTGGGTCTTCGCGCAGGACACGCTGACCAAGGACAAGGTCCCGATCCCCGAGCGCGCGACCTCCGGCCACGAGCTCGGCGTCGTCGTGGTGGTCATGGCGCTGCTGCTGCTGCTCGCCGGCCTGGCGATCATGTTCGCCGCCGCGCGCCGCGCGCCGTCGCAGCCCGTGCGCCGCCGTGCCGGGGGCGTGATCCTGCTCGGCGTCGCGCTGGTCCCGGTCGTGCTCGTCGTCGCGCTGGCGCTGTCGTCCAAGGGCCTCGGCGGGTCGATCTCCAGCGGCTGGAAGTCGCTGACCGACCCCAACAGCCAGACGGTCGTCTTCAACGACCCGAGCCGCCTGACGTCGGTCGGCAGCGTCCGTGCCCGGTACTGGGACGAGTCGATCAAGATCTTCGAGGCGCACACGCTCAAGGGCGTCGGCGCCGGCGGCTACGCGACCGCCCGCCTGCGCTACCGGACCGACCGGCTCGCAGTGCGCCACTCGCACGGCTACGCGGTGCAGACCGCCGCCGACCTCGGCCTGCTCGGACTCCTGGCCAGCGGCGCGCTGCTGCTCGCCTGGCTCGTGGCGACCGGCCGGACGCTCGGCTGGCGCGTCCCACTGCCCGCCGCCGCGCGGCACGCCCTGCGCCGCCGCGTCCCCGACGAGCAGCGCGTGGACCCGCGGGTCACGTTCGGTCCCGAGCACGTCGCGATGGCGACGCTGGCGACCGTCGTGCTCGTCTTCGGCGTGCACTCGTTCATCGACTGGACCTGGTTCGTCCCGGGGACCGCCGTCCTCGGGCTGCTGGCCGCCGGCTGGGTCGCGGGGCGCGGGCCGCTCGTCGAGCACGCGCCCGACCCCCGCATGCTCCGCGCCCGCCTGGCGGTGGGCGTCCGCTCGCCGTGGCGCGTCGCGAGCGCCTGCCTGGCCGTCGCGCTCGGGCTCCTGGCGGCCTGGACCGCGTGGCAGCCGCTGCGCTCTGTCGACGCCGACAACCAGGCGATCGCCGCGGCGGCCCAGGACTACCCGAAGGCGGTGGCGCTCGCCGAGACCGCCGCCTCCCGCAACCCGCTCTCGATCGACCCGCTGCTGACGCGCGCCCTCGTCGAGACCTCCAACGGGCATCCCGATCGAGCACGCGCCACGCTGATCGAGGCGGTGAAGCTGCAGCCGTCGAACCCCTCGACGTGGGAGTACCTGTCGCGCTTCGCGCTCGACCAGCAGAAGAACCCCAAGTTGGCGCTGCGCCTGCTCGGGCCGGCGCTCTACCTCGACCCCAAGTCGCCGACGGGCGCGCAGGACTACCTCGACGCGCTCCGGCTCCTGCAGCAGCAGACCCAGGAGCGCGCCGCCGCGAAGGCGAAGGCCAAGGCCAAGGCCAAGAAGCAGCGCCGCAAGGCGGGCTAGGGCCGCGGGCATGAGGCTGCTCGCCGTCTGCCAGGTCGATCGGCCGGGAGGTCCCGAGATCGGGCTCCTGCGCCTGCTGCGCCGCCTGGAGGCGCGCGGCTGGGACATCGCCATCACCTCGCCCGGCGAGGCCGACACGCCGCTGGCCGACGCCGGCTACCCCTGGGAGGCGCTGGAGGTCGGCGGCCTGGCCCACGGCGCCGGCGCCCGCGCGGTGGCCTCGTGGCCGCGCGCCCGCCGGCTGTCGCGCGAGGCCGACATCACCTACCTCAACGGCACGGTCGCCGGGCGCCTGCTGCCCGCGCTGCGCGGCCACGCGACGGCGCTGCACGTCCACGACATCGTCGACCGCGTGCCGCGCCACTGGCACGGCGCCGACCTCGTCCTGGCCGACTCCAAGGCGGTCGGCGGCCGGCTGGACCCGCTCGACGTCAACATCATCGGCTGCCCGGTCGAGCTCGACCCGCCGGCCGTGCCCGCGCCGTGGCCGTCGCGTGAGGACGGCGGCGGACCCGTCGTCGGCTTCGTGGGGCGGCTCATCCCGCGCAAGGGCGCACTCGATCTCGTCAAGGCCGCGCCGGCGATCCGCGCCGCGCGCCCCGACGTGCGCGTCGTCATCGTCGGCGACGACCCCTACGAGGACGAGGAGTCCGAGTACGCGGTCGCCGTCCGGGCGTCGGCCGACGTGCACCACGTCGGCCGCGTCGCCGAGGCCGCCGGCATCCTCGGCCAGCTCGACGTGCTCGTCCTCCCCTCCCGGCAGGAGCCGTTCGGCACCGTCGTCGCCGAGGCGATGGCGGCCGGCACGCCGGTCGTCGCCACCCGCGTCGACGGCCTGCCCGAGCTCGTCACCGACGGCGTGACCGGCGCCCTCGTCGAGCCCGGCGACACCGCGGCGCTGGCCGTCGCGGTCCTCCGGGTGCTCGCCGACCGCGCCGCCATGGGCGCCGCGGCACGCGAGGCCGCGGAGCGCTTCGGCGCCGACGTCTACGCCGAGCGCGTGGAGGAGCTGCTGCTGGAGCTGCTGCCGGGCGAGCGGAGCGAGATGCGGCGCCGGGGCCTGCATGATGGGGCGGCGACGTAGGCGTTCGCCGGCTCGCGCCCAGCCTACGCCCGAGCGGGACGCCCAGTGTCCGACCGGGCGGCGCCGTCCGCGACCCGCTGCGCCACGCGGTCTAGTCTCGGCCGGTGCGCCCCCGCGCCACCCTCGTCCCCGCCGTGCTCGCCGCCGTCGTCGCCACCGCGCCCGCGCACCTGCCGCCCCCGCACCTGCCGCCGCTGGCCTTTCGCACCGCCACGCTCGTGCGCGTCGACCGCACCATCGAGATCCGGCTCAGCGCGGCGTCGCAGGTCGGCGTGCGCGTCGTCGTCTCCCGCGGCGCGGTGCGGCTCGGCAGCGCGGGCGCCGGTCTGAGCCGCGGCACGACCGCTGTGCCCGTGCCGATCGGCCCGAAGGGCATCCGGCCGCTGCGCAAGGGGATGCACGTCGACGTGGCGATCTGCTACGGGCCGGCCGACCCGGTCCGCGCCCACCCGGCGCTCCTGCTCGGCCAGGGCGCCGACCCGCCGCCGCCGATCACGGCGTAGTCGGGCTGGCCCCGGGACGCGGCGCCCCGTGGCCCGCGACGGCCAGCTTCTCCAGCCGCTTCAGCGACGCCTCGTTGCGCACCCGTACGAGCCAGTCGAGGAGCGGGTTGTGGAACAGGCGGCTGATCGGGTCGCCCGGGTCCTCGCGCATCGTCACGCGGGTGCCGCCGTCCTCCTGGGCCAGATCCAGCTCGACGCGCGCCGTCCCCAGCGGCCGCCCGCGCGCCTGGAGGACCAGCCGGTGCGGCGGATCGGACTCCAGGACCTCGGTGTTGTCGTTGATCTTCAACGGCCCGACGCCGAAGCGGTGGTGCAGCTTGGAGCCGACGGCCGGCCATGTCGGGTCGGCGTCGCGGATCGTCTCGGAGCCCACGACCCAGTAGCCGTAGGTCTGCGGATCGGCGAGGACGGCCCAGACCCGCTCCGGCGGCACCGGGAACAACGCGACGTTGGTGGCCACGTTCGCTGCGCTACCCGCCGATGCGACGCAGCACGCCACGACCTGGCGCGGCCAGCCTCAGGGCGACGGGAACGCGCCGCGCGCGGGGCGTTCTGAGGCCCGAATCGCCGTGGCTGGCGGTCGCCGGCGAGCGCCAGGCGGGCGCCAGCCCGTCAAGCTCCGCCGGGGGCCGCCAGGCGCGGCGAGGCGGCCCTCAGAACGCGCCGCGGCGCATGAAGACCGCGGGCACGGTCTTGACCAGGATGGTCAGGTCCAGGAAGACCGACCAGCGCTCGAGGTACAGGAAGTCGAGGCGCACGAGGTCGTCGAAGTCCAGGTCCGAGCGGCCCGACACCTGCCACAGGCCCGTGATGCCCGGCAGCACGAGGTAGCGCTTCTTGTGCCAGTCCTCGAGCCGGTCGAAGTCGCGCTGGGGCAGCGGGCGCGGCCCGACGAGCGACATCTGGCCGCGCAGCACGTTGATGAGCTGGGGCAGCTCGTCGAGCGAGAAGCGGCGCAGCATGCGCCCGACGCGGGTGATCCGCGGGTCGTCGCGCATCTTGAACAGCGCCCCGGTCGCCTCGTTGCGCTCCTCGAGCTCCGCCTGGCGCCGGTCGGCGTCGTGGTACATCGTGCGGAACTTCAGGCACGGGAACGGCACGCCGCCGATGCCCGGGCGCCACGAGCGGTAGCAGACGGGCCCGCGCGAGGTGAACCGCACGGCGAGCGCCATCGCCACCAGCAGCGGGCTGAGCAGGAGCAGCAGCACCGACGAGACCGCGACGTCGAACGAGCGCTTCAACGCGAAGTCGATGCCGTCGAAGACCGGCGGCTTGAGCTCGAACAGCGGCACCGACTGCCCCGGGACGAACTCGGCGCGATGGATGAGGATCTCCATCGTCGACGGCGCGATGCGCACCACGACGCCCTGCTGGTGGCACGTGTCGACGAGGTCGACGGCCTGCTGCTGGGGGAACGCGGGGTCGGCGATGATGACCTCGTCGGCCTTGTGGCGGTCGACGATCGCGCCGATGTCGGCCAGCGCGCCGAGCGACCGCAGGCCGTTGTCGGGCCGCGGGGTCAGCGAGATGAACCCGATCACCTGCACCGGGCTGTGGCCGCCCGAGGCCAGCAGGGCGTGGGCGACCGCCTCGATCTGCTCGCCGCTGCCGACGAGGATCGCGCGGCGCTGATAGCCGGCGGCCCGGAGCATGAAGCCGGTCAGCTGCTCGTAGGCGAAGCGCGCCGACGAGACATAGGCCACCGCGAAGAACAGCGTCCCGTAGAAGATGTAGTAGCTGGAGAAGTCCTCGCCGTTGACGACGGCGAAGATCAGCGCCACGAGCGTCGTCTCGAACAGCGAGGCGACGATGCGAGTCAGCCCCGGGCGCTGGGCGCGCTCGGCGTACAGGCCCGAGCGGGCGAACAGCAGCGAGGCGACCAGGAACGCGAACGGGACGTAGTCCTTGGCCTGCGCCCACGACACCGACGGCTCCCAGGCGTGGCGCGCGACCGCCTTCAGGCACAGCGCGGTGAAGATCGCGAGCACGATCGCCGCGAGGTCGAGGGCCAGCAGGGAGACCACGCGGGCGCCACGCCGGAGCGTCGACCAGCGGAGCAGGAAGCTCATGAGCGGCGGCCGCTTGGCCCGCATGTCCTTGTCGGGCAGCGGGAGATCCAACGGTGGCAGGTCCACCGATCCCAGATCCGCAGGCGTCAGATTCGGCATCTTCCCTTCCTCAACGTGCGAGGGTGGCAGATGTCGCGGATTCGTCATGGGAAATGCGTCTCAGGACCGGCCCCGAACGGGACCGGAGACCGTGACGCTAGCGTGCGGCCCCGACGAGCACGTCTGCGCCGGACTCGTCGAGCGTCCGCTGCAGGCCCTCGCGCAGCCCGACGGTCGGCTCCCAGCCCAGCAGCTCCTTGGCCAGGTCGATGTTCGGCTGGCGCACCTTGGGGTCGTCGGTCGGCAGCGCCTCGTGGACGATCTCGGAGTCGCTGGCGGTGACCTCGATGACCGCCTCGGCCAGCTCCAGCAGCGTGAACTCGTTGGGGTTGCCGACGTTGACCGGGTCGTGGTACCCCGACTCCGACAGGGCGATCATGCCGGCGATCAGGTCGTGCACGTAGGTGAACGAGCGCGTCTGGCTGCCGTCGCCGAACACCGTGATCGGCTTGCTCGACAGCGCCTGGCGCAGGAACGTCGGGATCGCACGGCCGTCGTTGGGGCGCATCCGCGGGCCGTAGGTGTTGAAGATCCGGATGATCGCGGTGTCGACGCCCTGCTGGCGGTGGTAGGCCATCGTGAGCGCTTCGGCGTAGCGCTTGGCCTCGTCGTAGACGCCGCGGGGGCCGATCGGGTTGACGTGGCCCCAGTAGCTCTCGGGCTGCGGGTGGACCTGCGGGTCGCCGTAGACCTCGGAGGTCGACGCGAGCAGGAACCGCGCGCGGTGCGCCTTGGCCAGGCCGAGCGTGTGGTGCGTGCCGTAGGAGCCGACCTTCAGCGTGTGCAGCGGCAGGCGCAGGTAGTCGATCGGCGAGGCCGGCGAGGCGAGGTGGTACACGAAGTCCACCGGCTGGTCGACGAAGTAGGGCTCGACGATGTCGGTCTGCAGGAACGTGAACTCCGGCTGGCGGATGTGCGCGATGTTCGCCAGCGACCCCGTCTCCAGGCTGTCGACGCAGATGACGTGGTGACCGCGGCGCAGCAGCTCGTCGCACAGGTGCGATCCGAGGAAGCCGGCGCCGCCGGTGACAAGGGCAGTAGCCATCGGCACAGCGTAACGGCATCGCTGAGCGGTCCACCTGCCCCCGGGAGCGGGCCCGCGCCCGCCCCCGGTCCGATGTCCTCTCCGGTCAGCCGGCCCGCGTGATGCGCGGCGCGGTCGCCGGGTCGGGCGCGGTGAACGGCTGCGGCAGCGACTCCACGTGGTGCTCCAGCGCGTCGATGTCGCTGCCGTTGGACGTGACGCCGGTGCCCTGCTTGAACACCGTGAACCCGTCGCCACCCGTGGCCAGGAAGCTGTTGAGCGCCGCGGCGTAGGTCGCGGCGGGATCGACGGCGGTGCCGTCGGGCAGCGTCAGGCCGGTGATGCGGTCGCCCACGGCGCGGCTGCGGTCGTAGGTCTCACGCAGGCCGGCGATCTGCAGGATCTTGTCGCCGACGTCGCGGAACTGCTGCTCCAACACGGCCTTGACCTGTGCGCCCGTCAGGCTCATGCGCGCCATCCCGTTGTCGAACGGCTGCACGGAGAACAGGTCGGAGTACGTCAGCGGCCCGGCCTTGAGGTCAGCGCGGATGCCGCCCGGGTTCATGAAGGCCATCTGGGCGCCGACCTCGTGGGCCTGGGCGTCGGCGATGAGGTCGCCGAGCGCGCTCTCGCCTGCCGGGGTGACGTCCCTGGTGACCGCTGCGGCCGAGGTGCCGACGGACCGCTGAGCGACAGGCGCGATGCGGTCCTTGAACGTCTGCACCAGCGAGGCGAGGTCGGGCGCCGGCTGGGCGCCGTCGTCGTAGGTCGTGACGACGTTCGCGCTGGAGGCGGTGACGTCGCGGGTGCGGCGGTCGACCGTCAGCTTGACCTGCTCGAACGCCGTGCCGTACTTGTAGGCCTGCACGACCAGCGCGTTGTTGACCTTGGTGTTGAGGTAGCTGTGGGTGTGGCCGGCGACGACGAGGTCGACGTCCGGGTCCATCTGCCTGGTCTCGGTCAGCACCTCGCCGGCCGGGTCCTTCCCCGGGTCCTGGTAGCCGCCGGCGTGGGCCAGCACGACGATCGTGTGGACGCCCAGGCGGTGCAGGACCGCGACCTGCTGGTTCACCGAGTCGCTCAGGTCGAGGAACTTGTAGGGAGCGACGGCGTCGGGGACGACGATGCTCGGCGTCTCGGTCGTCGTGACGCCGATGATCCCGACCGGGATGCCCTCGCGCTTGATGATGGTGAACGGCGGGAGCACCGGGCGGCCGGTGTCGGCGGCCACCACGTTGGCCGACACGTAGGGGTAGTCCGCGCCGGGGAAGTGGGGATCGGAGGTGTCGGTGCCGTCCTTGAACTGCTTGCCGTCCTCCCGATGCCCGCCGCGGATCAGGCGCAGCATCTCGGTGCCGCCCTCGTCGAACTCGTGGTTGCCCACCGTGCCGACGTCCAAGTTCATGAGGTTGGTCGCCTGGATCGTCGGCTCGTCGTGGAACCAGCTGGAGATCAGCGGCGAGGCGCCGACGGTGTCGCCGGCGTGCGCGACGATCGTCCCCTTGGGGTTCTGCGCCTCGGCCTCGCGCAGGTAGGACGCCAGCCACGCGACGCCCCCGGCGGGCTTGTCGGAGACCAGCGACGGCTCGAGGTTGCCGTGGAGGTCGTTGACGCCGAGGACCTGGAGATCGACGGTGCGCGGCGGCTTGTACGGGTGATGGCGACCGTCGCCGCCGCCGTGGCGGTGGCCGGGACCGTGGTCGCGGTGGGCCTGCGCGGGCGCGGCCGCCAGGGCGAGCACCGCGAGGAGTGAGAGGACGACGCGTGAGAGCACGCCGCCACCTTTCCCATGCTGGGCGCAAGCGTGGTGTCCGGACGGTGAACCGGTCCGCCTGCGGACCGCGCTCCCGGCGTCAGAGCAGGGACTGCCGCCGGCCGGCCTGCACGAGGTCCACGCCCGCGATCTCGGGATCGGCGGGGCTGCGGTGGTCCCAGTCCAGCCGGAAGGTGCGCCGCTGCGCGCCGCCGCCGGCGCCCACGCGCACGCCGACGGCGGTCGTCGTGCCCGAGCGGATCAGGTGCGCGCGGCCTCCGACGGTCACCACGTGGTCGGCGAGCGGCGCGCCGCGGACCGTGACGATCAGCATGCCGGGAGCGTCGAGCCACAGCGACGCCGTCAGCGCCGCGCTGCAGGCCTGCGGCGTGCCGGCCGGGACGGGCCGCGCGGTCAGCGGCTCCTGCCGGACGCCGAGGTTGGCGCACGGCAGGATCACCAGCGACTTGGCCCGCGGCGCGGCGCGGACCCGCACGATGCGCCCGAGGCGCGGATCCCGCGCGGTCGACACCTCGTCGTAGAAGCGCAGGTGGGCGACCGGGTCGTCGATCCAGAGCTCCTGCGTGCGCGGCGGGCAGCTCGCAGGGAACTGCAGCGCGCCGCCGGCCGCGATGCCCCACCGGCAGACCGCACCCTGGACCTTCTGCCCGCGCGGCTGCGCGGGCACGTAGACCCGGGCGATGTGCTGGTTGAAGAAGTCGGCGGCGGCCAGCTTGGGCGTGTTGCCCGAGGCGATCAGCACGGCGACGGGTCCGTGGCTGTGGTGGTCGATCCACGCGGCGTCGGCCGGCAGCAGGTGGCGGATGGTGCGCCCGGTCGCGTGCTCCCAGCTCCAGGCGGTGGCCGACTGCACGACGAGCACGACGAGCAGCAGGCCGCCGACGCCGGCCGCCGCGCTCCCGCGACCGCGCCGCGCGGGCGCCGCCGTGGCCGCCAGGGCGCCCGCGAGCACGCAGAGCACGACGGCGACGAGCGTCACCGCCGTCGCCGTCGACGCGCCCGGCAGGACGTCCTGCACGCGCTCGGTGGTGGCGAACGCCGCCCGCTCCTCGGCGCGCTCCAGGACCTCCGGGGTCAGCAGCAGCAGCAGGCCGATGGCCCCGGCCACGGCCCACGTGCGCCACCCGACCAGGCCCGGCCGCGCGACGGCGACCACGCAGAGCAGCAGCAGCATCGGGGCGACGTAGATCACGTACCGCTGGATCGGCCAGACGTTGTCGTAGCCCTCCAGGAAGTAGCCGCTCTCCAAGCAGACCAGGACCACGGCGGGGAGCAGCACCGCGAGGAACGGGCCGACGATCGCGTCGCGCCAGGCGGCCCGGCGCACCGCCAGCACGCCAAGCAGCAGGACCGGCAGGAAGCCGCAGACCGTGGCGAGCTGCAGCACCTCCCAGCCGGTCTTCTGCGCCACGCGCACCGGCGTCGTGTCGAACTCGACGACGCCGCTGTAGCCGCCGAGCAGGCCCGCCGGCAGCGCCTTGGCGACCACGAGGCCGGCAGCCAGGCCCGTGCCCAGCAACGCGAGCGGCAGCCGGAACAGCCGCAGCCGCGCCTGCCACGCGCGGCCGGCGCGGGCGACGTCGATGAGCAGCGCGGCGAAGACGATCGGCAGCAGCACCGCCAGCTGCAGCCGCGCCCAGCAGGCCAGGAGCGAGAGCAGCAGCGCGAGCCACACCAGGCGCGACGACGAGCGCCGCAGCGCCTCGACCGCAACCGCGAGCGTGGCGGTGGCCAGCGGCAGCGCGAGGCTCTCGGTCATCAGGCCGCCGGGGTTCGCGCTCCACGTGCCGGCCAGCGACAGCGCGACGGCCAGCGCCGCCGGCCCGTCGGGGAGCACGGCGCGCGCCACGCGCCACACGGGCACCGCGACCAGGCACCACAGCAGCGCGGTCTCGACCTTGGCGATGTCGTAGGCCTGCGCGCCCGACGAGATCATCCACGCGGGCGCGACGAGGTAGACGTAGAGCGCCGCGCGCAGCGGCTCCGGGTCGCCGCGCCAGGTGAAGCCGTGGCCGTTGGCCACCGACTGCGCGAGGTGCTGGTAGAGCGTCTCGTCGGGGAAGTAGCCCGGCATCGGCTGCTGCAGGGCGCGGACGACGGCGATCGCGACGAAGGGGACCAGCACCGCCCACAGCAGGGAGACGCGCGGGCCGGCGCGAGGGGCGCGCCGGCGGGGCACGTCGCGTGCGGGATCGAGGACGGCCGGCGCCACCGCCGCAGGCTAGATCCGCCCGGGGTGCCGCGGGCGACCAACCCCTGACAGGGCGGCAGACCCGCTACGCGGTCGCGAACGACACGTGCACGTGGCGCCCGCGCTCGAGCAGCACGACGCGGCCGGCCTCGCGCAGGGCGAACAGCGCGGCCCGCTCG